>NZ_SOHC01000025.1:0-51770 GCF_004403955.1 Cryobacterium sp. TMT1-2-1 | reverse complement strand
GCCAGGGACGGCACGCTCACCTGGACCTCGCCCGCCGGCCGGGAGTACACGACCGAACCGGCCACCCGGATCGACCCGCCACCCCCGTTCTGACGCCCGGCGTTCCCCGACCCTCTAGACTCCACCTGAGCCTCGACCGCCCTGCCACGGGCCGGGCGAACGCCGAGCGAAGTCCAAGCGAAGGCCAAGCGAAGGCCAAGCGAAGGCCAAGCGAAACGGACGCTCGCTCCGAAGGATTCCCATGACCTCACGCCCGGCCCCACACCTGACCTCGCGCCTGTCTTCACGCCTGACCTCACGCCTGACCTCGCGCCGGCGGCTGGCCGCCTGGCTGCTGGCCGGCCTGGGCATGGTGACGGCTCTCGTCGTGGTGACGGGCTGCGCCGCCGTCAGGAGCGGAACGCCGGTCGCATCCGACCAGGACTCCGCCACCGGCCCGACGGCGGCCTTCTATGGCGACTCCTACACGCTCGGCACCGGGGCCTCCGGCCCGGCGAAGCGCTGGTCGACCATCGTGTCGGCCGAGCGAGGCTGGAACGAAGTGAACCCCAGCGTCAATGGCCTCGGGTTCGTCAACAAGCGCGACTCGCGGCCCGGTCCCGACCTCGTCGACCAGGTGATCAGCGCCAATCCCGACATCGTCATGGTCACCATGGGCCTCAACGACAACTTCTCGATGCCCGACCGAGCCGCTGACATCCGGGCCGCCATCGCGGATGACCTCACCAGGCTGCACGAGGCCCTCCCGGACGCCCGCTTGATCGTCGTGGAGCCGTTCTGGTACACGGACGCGCGGCCCTCCTCGGTCGAGCGCATCATCGGTTGGGTGCGGGACGCGGCGGCGCAGGTCGGTGCCAGCTACATCCCGGGCGCCTCGCACTGGATCGAGGGTCATCCCGAATGGATGGCCGGGGACGGGCTGCACCCCAATGATGACGGCTACCGGGCACTGGCCGAACGGATGGACGCCGAGCTGGCGAAGCTGGGCCTCTGAGGCTCTGAGGCTCTGAGGCTCTGAGGTTCTGTGGCGCCGGCCTTCACAGGAAGTCGGCGAACTCCGTGTCGATGAACGCGCCCAGGTCGACGCCGGCCATCGCGAGCACAGCGAAGAGGATCCCGTAGACCACGTAGACCGTGACCGGGACCAGCAGGAACCACTCGCGGCGTGACCCGGCATTGCCCAGCACCGGAAGTGCGAGGTAACCGCCCCTGGACCACAGGCTGCTGAACAGGGGCACCTTCCGCCGCCAGCGCGGCGGTTTCGGAACCCAGGGCCACAGCAGGGGCAGCCCACCGGTGGTGAGGAAGTCGCCGACGAGGTGGATGCCGTAGCCGAGGGTGAAGCAGACGACGAACCAGGCCTGCTGCTCGGGAGCATAGAGGGCGATGAACGCCGCCACACCGAGGCCGATCAGCCACGCCACCGGCCAGGGGCCGTCGGAAAACCCGAGCGCCTTCACGGCGAACGCGACGGCGGCCGCGGTCAGTACGGCCGGGCCGAAGCTGACGGGCTCGTGCCACCACTCCGGTTGCCAGACGATGTGGCCGAAGCCGGTGGCCAGTAACCAGGCGCAGAGCAGTGCGAGCAGGCTGTGCAGGCCGTGCCGATGCCCTCCGGAGGCCCGGGAGATGCCGGAGGTGACGAGTTTGCCGAGCACGGGAACGGACTGGGCGATGGTCGCGGAGCCGTGGTCGGCATCCGCCAGCAGCGCCGCCCCGGCGCAGAGCAGCGCACCGGCGATTGTGCCGACCGGGGTGACGGGGAAGAGGCCGAGGCCGTGCCCCGCCGTTGCCGTGACGGCGATCCAGGCGGCGGCGCCGGACATGGCGTGGTGTCCACCCATCATGAGCGCGGGTCCTGTCTTGTTGCACGTGTCTTTTGCACGCCGAATTCGCGAGGGATTTCGGCGGGGAGTGTCGCCGGGCCTCGCTTGAGCGGATGCCGACGGTTCCCACTGTAGGTGCCGCCGGTGACATGGCCGCCGTTCGTCAGGCGCGCCGCCAAGTAGGTTGAGGACCATGACTCCAGCGACGATGCTCACCTCCGTTCTCCGCCACGCCGGCTCCGTCCGCCCCTACGCGACCAGCCGCCCGCTTTCGCTGGAACGGGTGGATGTGCCGGCGCCACGGCGCGGCGAGGTGCTCGTCAAGATCGAACGCGCCAGCCTGTGCCACTCAGACTTGTCCGTCATCGACGGCTCCCGCATCCGGCCGCTGCCGATGGCACTCGGCCATGAGGCCGCGGGAACCATCGCCGAGGTGGGGTCCGGCGTCACCGACGTGCGTGTCGGTGACCGGGTGGTGCTCGTCTTCGTGCCCAGCTGCGGCGACTGCCGTGCGTGCAACCACGGCCGGCCCGCCCTCTGCCACCGGGGCGCGATCGCGAACGCCGCCGGGGACCTCCTGCACGGCGATGCGGTGCTTCGTACGGGCTCGGGCGACCGGCTGAACCACCACCTGGGAGTCTCGGCGTTCTCGGAGTACGCGGTCGTGGCCCGCGAATCCGTTGTCGTGGTCGACGACGATGTGCCCTTCGACGTTGCCGCCATGTTCGGCTGCGCCGCGCTGACCGGGATGGGCGCCGTACTCAACACCGCGCGACTGGGCGAGGGGGAATCGGTGATCGTGTTCGGTCTCGGGGCCGTCGGCCTGATGGCGGTCATGGCGGCCGCGCAGGTGCCGGGCACCACGGTGATCGCGATCGACCCGCTTCCCGAAAAGCAGGCGCTCGCGCTCCGCTGCGGTGCGCACGTCGCCGGCTCGCCCGAACAGGCGGCCGCGCTGGTGGCGGAGCACGCCGGCGACGGGGTCGACGTGGCCATCGAGGCCGTCGGCAGCGGGCGGGTCATGGAGGCCTGCCTCGGGTTGCTGACCCGCGGCGGAGCCCTGGTGTCCGTCGGGCTGCCGCACCCCGACCAGACGATCACCGTGCAGGCCCTGCAGTTCGCTGGGGCCGGCAAGCGGCTCCTCGGCTCCTACATGGGCGATTCCGTTCCGGCCAGGGATATCCCGTTCTACCTGCAGATGTGGCGGGACGGCAAGCTTCCGGTCGAGCTCCTGCACACCGACACCCGGCCGCTCGCCGACATCAACGAGGGCCTGGATGCCCTGGCCGAGGGACGGGTCGTCCGTCGGTTGTTCGCGATGGAATAGGGAACCGGGTGGCGCCGATGCTCGCCGGTTCCTCCACAGCGACCGCGCGCGACCCATCCCGCACCGAAACCGCCCCTGACGGCGGCGGGAACCTCCTCCTCCGACACGCTGGGGGCCGGAGGTGCTCGTGGCTCGCAAAGACGAACTGGGCAGGCGCGGGGAAGCCTGTGCGGCGGCCTTCCTGACCGATGCCGGCTACCGCGTGATCGCCCGCAACTGGCGGTGTCCGCAGGGTGAAATCGACCTCGTCGTCGAGGGTGGCGGCGAGGTTGTCTTCGTCGAGGTGAAGACGCGCTCGGGCACCGGCTTCGGGCATCCGTTCGAAGCGATCACGGTCGCCAAGCTGGCCAGGCTGCGCCGGCTGGCCGCGGCCTGGTGCGAGCAGGCGGACGCATGGCCGGGCCGCATCCGGATCGACGCGATCGCCGTGATCGCCGAGCCCGGCAAGACGCCGGTGATCGAACATCTCGCCGGGGTGTTCTGATGGGGCGGCTCCGGCCTCGGAGCGTTCCGGCGGGGCGAGCCTGATGGGGCTCGCCAGAACCCACGCGATGGCCCTCCTCGGCCTCACCGGTGCCCTGGTCGAGGTGGAGGCGGACATCTCCGGCCAGCTTCCCGGGATGTTCCTGATCGGGCTGCCGGATGCCGCGCTATCGGAGGCGACGCATCGCGTGCGGACCGCGGCCGCGAATTCCGGCTGCCCCCTCACCCGCAACCGCCTCACCATCAACCTGTCCCCGGCCGCGCTGCCGAAGCACGGCTCGGGCTTCGACCTGGCCATCGCGGTCGCCTGCCTCGCCGCCGACGAGCTCATCTCGGCCGACTCGGTGGCCGGCGTCGTGCACATCGGCGAACTGGCCCTCGACGGACGGCTGCGTCCCACGCCCGGGATACTGCCGGCCGTCGTCGCCGCATCGAGGCTGGGGCACACCACCGTCATGGTCCCCGCGGGCAGCGCCGACGAGGCGTCGCTCGTCCCGGACATGCGCGTGATCGGCGTCGCCACCCTGCGGGACGCGGCGATCTGGCACGGCGCCCGGCTCGAGCCGATCCCCGTCGACGCGATCGTGCCGCCGGCGGACCCTGCCGAGCACGTCGAAGAGCCCGACCTCGTCGACGTGCTCGGCAACGACGATGCCGTGCTCGCTCTGCAGATCGCCGCCGCGGGCGGCCACCACGTCTTCATGCTCGGGCCGCCCGGCTCCGGAAAGACCATGCTCGCTGCGCGCCTGCCGGGGCTGTTGCCCGATCTGGACGCCGCGGCCTCCCTCGAGGTCAGCTCGATGCGCTCGCTCAGCGGGCACGCGCTCGGGCGCGCGCTCATCACACGCCCACCGCTGGAGGCCCCGCACCACACGGCGACCGCGGCGGCCATGGTGGGCGGCGGGAGCGGACAGATCCGGCCTGGCGCGGCGGCGCGGGCCTCGCACGGCGTGCTCTTCCTCGACGAGGCGCCCGAGTTCGCCTCCTCGGTGCTCGACGCACTCCGTCAGCCGCTCGAGTCGGGTGTCATCATCATCCACCGAGCCAACGCGACGGCACGCTTTCCCGCCCGGTTCCAACTGGTCATGGCGGCCAACCCCTGCCCCTGCGGTCAGTACGGTTCCACCGATCTGGACTGCACCTGCCCGCCGAGCGCCAGGCGGCGCTACCTCGCCCGCATCTCCGGGCCGCTCCTCGACCGGATCGACATCCAGCTGCGGGTGACCCGCGTCACCGCGGCCCAGTTGCGCCTCGCGGCAGACGAGTCGCGGCGCTCCAGCGCCACCGCGCGCGGCCGCGTGATCGACGCGAGGGCGGCGGCCGCCGACCGCCTGGCCGGCACGCCGTGGTCCCTCAACTCCGAGGTCCCGGGACCCTGGCTGCGTGGCCCGCAATCGCGCCTCGGCGGATCGATCACGGCCACCCTCGACCGTGCGCTCGAGCGCGGCGGAATCACCATGCGCGGCTACGACCGCGTGCTCCGAGTCGCCTGGACGATCGCGGACCTCGACGGCGTGCAGCGCCCGGGCGCCGACCACGTCGGGCAGGCGCTCTACCTGAGGAAGGGAATGACGACATGACACTGTTCGGGCTGGAGGAGTCGGTGATCGTGGGGCTGGCGAGGGGCGTGCACCCGGGCGGCGATGAGTCGGAGCGGGATGCTCCGGCCGACGTGTTCGCCCGAGCCGCCTGGACCGGCATCGCCGAACCGGGCGACGGGGTCGCGGGTCTGCTCGTCGGCAGCCTGGGCGCGAGCGTGGCCCTCAACGCCGTCCTCGAGACGTGGACGCCGGAGCGGCTCGCGGTCACCGTGCGGGAGAGCGGCGTCGCCGGGGAGGAGCTCGAGAGCGAGCTCGAGCAGGGCCTACAGCGGTGGCGCCCGCGCCTGTCCTCCGCCGAGGTCATCCATTCCCTGCAGCAGGCAGCGCGGGTGTCGGCGCGACTGCTCCTGCCCTCCGACCCGCTCTGGCCGGCGTCGCTCGACGATCTCGGCCTGCACGCCCCGATCGCGCTCTGGTGGCGCGGCGACCCGGCGGCCTTCCACGCTCTCCCGCACGCGGTCGCCCTGGTCGGTGCCCGGGCAGCGACCGGCTACGGCGAGCACGTGGCGATGGAGGCCGCCGCCGGGCTCGTCGACCGCGGCTTCGCTATCGTGTCCGGCGCCGCCTACGGGATCGACGGTATGGCCCACCGCGCGGCCCTCGCCAGCGAGGGCATTACTCTCGCGTTCCTGGCCGGGGGAGTCGACCGGCATTACCCGACCGGTCATGACGCGCTGATCAGCCGCATCGCCGAGGTGGGCGCCGTCGTATCCGAGTTGCCGTGCGGCGCCGCGCCCACGAAATGGCGATTTCTCCAGCGCAACAGGTTGATAGCCGCTGCCGGCGCGGCCACCGTCGTGGTCGAGGCGGGCTGGCGATCCGGCTCGCTGAACACAGCCGGCCACGCCGCCGCCCTCGGCCGTCCCCTGGGCGCGGTTCCGGGGCCCGTCACATCGCCCGCCTCGGCCGGATGCCATCGCCTCATCCGCGAGTTCGACGCCGTCTGCGTGACCACCGCCGCAGAAATGGCCGAGCTTGCCGGTGAAGGGGTCTGGGCCCTCGACCGGATCGAGGCCGAGGGCGCCGCGGGCGGGACGGATTCCCGCACCAGCGAGGAGATCCGCGTCCTCGATGCGCTGAGCCGAAGGTCCCCGCGCCCCGTGCCCGACATCGCGCGCAGGGCCGGGATGTCAACCGCGGCCGTACTGGGCGCCCTCGGCGCGCTCGACCTCGACGGGGTGGTGAGCGAGCGCGAGACCGGTTGGGTCTCGATCGGCCGCGGAACGTGATGCCTGGCCTGTGGGCTCGGGGATCGAGAGCGCTCCGGCGTTCATCCCATCGGCCGGCTGTTCGCGAGCCGACACGGGGAGTGCCGGTGGTTGGTCGTAGTGTGGTCGCTGACCCACGAATCAGACCCACCAGGGGGATCCATGCCAGACGAAGACTGGGGCCAGTACTCGCCGGCCTCGCACCTCCTGGTGCACCTCAGCGACACGCACTTCCTCGGTGCGGAGCGGCCGCTCTTTGGAGCCGTCGACACGGACAGCACGGTGCAGCGGGCGCTGGAGCAGCTGGAACGATCAGGGCTGCGCCCCGACGCCATCGTGCTCACCGGCGACATCGCCGACCGGGGCGAGCCCGACGCGTACAGGCGCGTGCGGGACCTCGTAGAGGCGGCCGCCGATCGCCTCGGCACCCAGGTCATCTGGGTCATGGGCAACCACGACGAGCGGGCGGCCTTCCGCACCGAACTGCTGCGCGAAGAGGAATCGGCAAACACCGGGCCGGTCGACGCGGTCTTCGACATCCGCGGCCTCCGGGTCATCGTGCTCGACACGAGCGTGCCGGGCTATCACCATGGCGAGGTGTCCGACGAACAGCTGGCCTGGCTGGCCGGCGTGCTCGCGGATCCGGCCCCCCACGGCAGCCTCCTCGCCCTGCACCACCCTCCGGTCCCCACCCCGACGGCACTGATGAGCATCCTCGAACTCCGGGATCAGCCGCGCCTGGCCGAGGTGATCGCAGGCAGCGACATCCGGTCCATTCTGGGCGGCCACATGCACTCCGCGACGACCGGGCAGTTCGCGGGCATCCCCGTTTCCGTGGCCGCCGCCACCTGCTACACGCTCGACCCGAGCGCGCCGCGGCGCGAGCTGTCCGGGGTCGACGGGGGCCAGTCATTCAATCTGGTGCGCGTGTACGAAGACCAGGTCGTGCATTCCCACGTGCCGCTCGGCGCCTACGACGTGGTGACGCACTTCGACGCCGCATTCCTCGACCGCTTCGCCAGCCTCACCGCCGAGGAACGCACCGAGGCGTTCTCCCGGCACGCCTGAGGCGCTGCGGTGATATCCGATGCGGGGGTCGATGCCGGGGGAGTGCACCTGGACCGCGCCATCGACGACTTCGTGCTCTACCTCACGGTGGAGCGCGGGTTCTCGCCGCACACCATTCGCGCCTACCGCACCGACCTCGCCGCGCTGGCCACCTTCGCGGAGCTGCGCGGGCATACCACGACGGATGCCCTGAGCCTGGACCTGCTCCGCGACTGGCTCTGGTCGGGCACCCAGGCCGGGCTCGCTCGCTCCACGATCGCCCGGCACTCGGCCTCCGCCCGGAGTTTCACGGCGTGGCTGGCACGAACCGGTGCCGGCACGGTCGACCCGGGCGTGCGGCTGCGCTCGCCGAAGCCCGGCCGCACGCTGCCTCGGGTCATCAACCGCAGCCAGATGCAGGAACTCCTCGGTTCCCTGGCGCTACGAGCCGAGCACGGTGCGCCCACGGCGCTTCGGGACCTGGCGGTGATCGAGCTCCTGTACGCGTCGGGCCTGCGGGTGTCGGAGCTCGTCGGCCTCGACGTCGGCGACGTCGACCTGGACCGGCTGACCGTCCGGGTCACCGGCAAGGGCGGCAAGGAACGCGTGGTTCCGTTCGGGGTCCCGGCGCAGGGCGCGATCGTGGACTACATCCGTCGGGCTCGTCCGGTATTGGCCGCGGCACCGGCCGCCTCGAAAACAGCCGCCCAGACTGCGGCAGCGGCACGCGCTGCGGCGCAGTCCTCGCCGCAGTCCCGGCCATCTTCGTCGCCGGCGCCGTCAGCACTCTTCCTCGGAACCAGGCGCACGCGCCTCGGCGTGCGTGCCGTGTACCGCCTCGTCGCGAGTCTCCTCGTCGAGTTCCCGGGAGCGGGGCCGGCCGGTCCTCACGCGCTCAGGCACACGGCGGCCACCCATCTGCTGGACGGCGGGGCCGACCTCCGTGCGGTGCAGGAGATGCTCGGGCACTCCAGCCTGGGCACCACGCAGATCTACACCCACGTATCCGCCGAGCGGCTCAAGCAGAGCTATCGCACCGCCCACCCCCGCGCCTGATGCTCCCCGCGAAACCGCAGTTGTGCACGTTATGAGGGCGTTTTAAGCGGCACAACTGCAGTTTCGCGGAGGATTGAGGCCTGCAGGGGCAGGAGCACGGCGCGGGGAACCCCGCCGAGCAAGAGCATCGGCGACACGTACTGCCCGTGCAACCGCACGCCGAAATGTAGGCAGGCGTCCGCGCAGTGGCCGCCGGATGCCATCAGCCCGATTCGCTGCCCGGCGGCAACACGGTCGCCTACGGGAACGACGCCGATCACGGGCTCGACGGTCGAGACCAGGTCGCCCGGGTGACTGATCGACACCACAGGGCGGCCGGCGACGACGCCGGAGAAGGAGACAACGCCTCCCGCCGGTGCGAAAACGGGGGCGCCCCGCCGCTCGGGGAGATCGATGCCCCGGTGTCCGGCGGCGTAGGGGGAGGCCGGGGCCTCGAACGACCTCGTCACGGAGTGCGGAGCAGGCACTGGCCAGAGCCAGGTGGCCGGAGGCGAGGAGCCGGGCAGCAGCCAGAACGGGACGAGCAGCGACGCGGCGAACACACGGGACGGCCGCGCCAGGGACGGCAGCGCCCGGGACAGCAGCAAACGGGACGGCAGCGCCCGGGACGGCCATGCTCGGGGAGGCGGCGCCCCGAACGGCCACACCCGGAACGGGGATGCTCGGGAGGAGGACACGTACCCACCCTGTGCGTGCGCCCGCCGTCCGGATGCCCGGGGCCGGCATCCGTGCGGGGTCGGCTCGGCGCCGCGGTTGTGGTGGAAGGCCTGGTGCCGGCCCGGTGGCGAACGACGGTGTCCGCGGACCCGGTCGGCCTGGTGCTAAACTCATCCCAGCAGCGCTTTAGTGCGCTGACTACGCGTGCCCATTCGGCCTCCACGACCATTCGGTCCCCGCTTCGCAGGAAGCAGGGGCGGTTGTGTGCCGGGCACCAGGAGAGGCGATCGACCGATTGCCGCGTGAAACCGATTGGCGTTTTGCTGCCTCGCAGCGCGCGCCGGACAAGGAGAACGGCTCATGGCCGTCGTAACCATTCGCCAGCTGCTCGACAGCGGCGTGCACTTCGGGCACCAGACCCGACGTTGGAACCCGAAGATGAAGCGCTTCATCTTCACCGAGCGTTCCGGCATCTACATCATCGACCTTCAGCAGTCGCTCGGCTTCGTCGACAAGGCGTACGACTTCGTCAAGGAGACGGTTGCCCACGGCGGCACCATCCTCTTCGTCGGCACCAAGAAGCAGGCGCAGGAATCGATCTCGGAGCAGGCGCAGCGCGTCGGCCAGCCGTACGTCAACCAGCGCTGGCTCGGTGGCCTCCTCACCAACTTCCAGACCGTGTCAAAGCGTCTGGCTCGCATGAAGGAGCTCGAAGAGCTCGACTTCGAGGACACCGCCAAGAGCGGTTTCACGAAGAAGGAAATGCTCATTAAGAAGCGCGAGCTCGTCAAGCTTCACAAGAGCCTCGGCGGTATCCGCAACCTCACGAAGACGCCGTCGGCGCTGTGGGTTGTCGACACCAACAAGGAGCACCTCGCCATTGACGAGGCCCGCAAGCTCGGCATCCCCGTCATCGCGATCCTCGACACGAACTGCGACCCGGACGACGTCCAGTACCCGATTCCGGGCAACGACGACGCCATCCGCTCCGTCGGCCTGCTGACCCGCATCATCGCGGACGCGGCAGCCGAGGGCCTCATCCAGCGTCACGCCAAGCCGGAGGCCGAAGTTGAGCCCCTCGCCGCCTGGGAAGCCGAACTCCTGGCCGCCCCCGCTGAGGCCGAGGCCGCTACGGAGACCACTCCTGAGCAGTCCTCCGCCGAGACCGTAGAGGTTGCAGCCGAGAAGGTTGCCGCCGAGCAGGTCGCCGGCGAAGAAGCAGCAGCCACCGAGGTTGCCGCTGAGGCCGCAACCGAAGAGGTTGCCGCCGCAGACGCACCCGCCGAAGAGACCAAGTAAGGACACCAGGTATGGCAAACGTCACACTCGAAGCAGTCAAGGCCCTGCGCGAACGCCTCGGCACCGGCATGGTCGACACCAAGAACGCCCTCGTTGAAGCCGATGGCGACATGGAGAAGGCCGTCGAACTCCTCAGGATGAAGGGGGCGAAAGGCAACGCGAAGCGCGCCGACCGTTCCACCTCCGAGGGGCTCGTCGCCGCCAAGGAAATCGGCAACACCGCCACGATGATCGAGCTCGCCTGCGAGACCGACTTCGTCGCCAAGGGTGACAAGTTCGTCGCCCTGGCTGAGAAGGTCATCGACGCGGTCGCGGCTGCCGGCGCCACCACGGTCGACGAGGGCCTGGCCGCACCGGCCGACGGCAAGACCGTCGCCGAGCTGATCAACGACGAGGCCGCCATCATCGGGGAGAAGTTCGAACTGCGTCGCGTCGCATCCGTCACGGGTGAGAAGTTCGCGGTTTACCTGCACAAGACCAGCAAGGACCTGCCCCCGCAGGTCGGCGTTGTCGTCGGCTACTCGGGTGACGACGCGGAGACCGCGCGCAGCATTGCGCAGCACATCTCGTTCGCCAACCCCGAGTACCTCTCCCGCGAAGACGTCCCTGCGGACGCCGTCGAGGCAGAGCGTCGGATTGTCACCGAGATCTCGAAGAACGAGGGGAAGCCGGAAGCGGCACTCCCCAAGATCGTCGAGGGTCGCGTGACCGCGTACTTCAAGCAGGTTGCCCTGCTCGAGCAGGACTACGCCAAGGACAACAAGTTGTCCGTGAGCAAGGTCCTCGCCGATGCCGGAGTCACCGTCTCGGGCTTCGCCCGGTTCAAGGTCGGCGCGTAGCTTCACCATGAGGGAGACCGGATTGCGAACGCAATCCGGTCTCCTTTTCTGTGCCCTCACTCGCAGGTGCACGCAGTAGCTTTAGAACCACGTCACAACGGAAGGACTCGCACGGCATGTCAGAAACGGGTAAGAAGCGCAGGGTCCTCCTCAAACTTTCCGGGGAGGCGTTCGGGGCAGGAGCCCTGGGCGTGAACCCCGACGTCGTCAGTTCCCTCGCCCGCGAAATCGCCGAAGCGGCCAAGACCGTTGAGATCGCCATCGTCGTCGGCGGCGGCAACTTCTTCCGTGGCGCGGAACTCTCCCAGCGCGGCATGGACCGCGGCCGGGCCGACTACATGGGGATGCTCGGCACCGTCATGAACGCCCTCGCCCTGCAGGACTTCCTCGAGCAGGCCGGCGCGGAAACCCGCGTCCAGTCCGCCATCGCCATGACCCAGGTCGCCGAGCCGTACATCCCGCGGCGCGCCGAACGTCACCTCGAGAAGGGCCGGGTCGTCATCTTCGGCGCCGGGGCGGGCCTTCCGTACTTCTCCACGGACACCGTCGCCGCCCAGCGCGCCCTGGAAATCGACGCCCAGGTCGTCCTGGTGGCCAAGAACGGTGTGGACGGCGTGTACTCCGACGACCCGCGCACCAACCCCGATGCGACGAAGATCGCCCGCATCACCTACCAGGAAGCCCTGCAGCGCGGCCTCAAGGTCGTCGACTCCACCGCCTTCAGCCTGTGCATGGACAACGGGATGCCCATGCAGGTGTTCGGAATGAAGCCGGACGGCAACGTCACGGCTGCGATTCTGGGCGCCGATCTGGGAACCCTCGTCTCCAACTAAGCTTGATCCTGCCCACCGAAGAAGGAGTCCCCGTGATTGCGGATGTTCTGTCCGATTCCACCCAGCGCATGACGAAGGCCGTCGAAGCCGCCAAAGACGACTTCGCAACCGTTCGGACGGGGCGTGCGAACCCCCAGATGTTCGCGAAGATCCTGGTCAGCTACTACGGCACCATGACGCCCCTCGAGCAGCTCGCCTCCCTGCAGAACCCCGAGGCGCGCACGTTGCTCATCACGCCCTACGACAAGGGCGCCCTCCGCGACATCGAGGTGGCCATCCGGGACACCCCCAACCTCGGGGCCAACGTCGGCAACGACGGTGTCATCATCCGGGCGACCCTGCCCGAGCTGACGGCCGACCGTCGCAAGGAATACGTCAAGATCGTTCGGACCAAGGCCGAGGATGCGAAAATCTCCGTGCGAAACCTCCGCCGCAAGGCCAAGGACGAGCTCGACGCGCTGAAGAGCGACGTGGGTGAAGACGAGGTGTCACGTGCCGAGAAGGAACTCGAGTTGATCACCAAGAGCCACGTCGACAGCATCGACGACGCGCTCAAGCGCAAGGAATCCGAGCTCCTCGAGATCTAGGGGAGTCGCCGTCATGACCCAGGATCCTCCCGGCTCCCAGCCCCCCAAGCGCGGTCGTGGCACCAACCGCGCCGAATTCCGGGCGCAGGTCGAGGCCACCAAAGCCGACTTTGAACGCCAGGTTCAGGCGACCCGGGCGCAAATCGATGCCACGAATGTTCGGATCGAGGCGCGAACGGGCCGGAATCTGATCCTGGCCGTGCTGATCGGCCTCGTGCTGGGGCTGACGATGGTGTTCAGCCTGATCTTCATCAAGGAACTGTTCATGGTCTTCGCGGGCGTGATCGTGGCGTTCACCGCCTTCGAATTCGCCCAGGCTCTGCGTCACGCCGGGCGCATCGTTCCCCGGATCCCGGTCGTCATCGCGGCCGTAGCCGTCGTCCCGGCCGCGTTCTACTGGGGCGCCGAGGGCCAATGGCTGGCTACGCTGGCCGGCATCCTGTTGATTGCCCTCTGGCGGATGGCACTGCTCGCCTGGCCCGCGCACCGGGCGGAGTTCCGCAGCGTGCTCGGAGACATCGGCGCCGGATTCCTGATCCAGGCCTACGTCGTCTTCCTGTCCAGTTTCGCCGTGCTGCTGGCCGCCCAACCGGGAGGCCAGTGGTGGACTCTCGCATTCCTCCTTCTGGTCATCACCGCCGACACGGGCGCCTATGCCAGCGGCCTGTCGTTCGGCAAGCACCCGATGGCCCCCGGCATCAGCCCCAAGAAGACCTGGGAGGGCCTGGCCGGGGCCGCTCTGGTCTGCATGGTCGCCGGCGTGCTCCTCTCGCTCTTCATGCTCGGCCAGCCGTGGTGGTTCGGTCTGATCTTCGGGTCGGTCATCCTGGTCACCGCCACATTCGGCGACCTCGCCGAGTCGCTCATCAAGCGTGACCTCGGCATCAAAGACATGAGCTCGTGGCTTCCCGGACACGGCGGATTCCTCGACCGGCTCGACTCGATCCTCCCGTCCGCCGCAGCCGCTTACGCGCTCTTCCTCATCTTCGCCTGAGCCCGGTTGCAGCAGTGAAGCCGAGCGTGCGAGAGAATGAAGCGGTGAGCACCTTTCCCCTGACCGACAAGAAGACTCTCGGCTACAGCGTCGAGCAGGTCGATGGTTTCCTCGCAGCGGCCCGGAGCGCGTACGACGCGAAGGGTGTCTCCGAGCAGCTGACGGCCGAGTCCATCCGTCACACGGCCTTCGCGATGCAGAAGGGTGGCTACTCTCCCTCGCACGTCGACGCAGCCCTGGAGCGCCTCGAGGATGCCTTCGCCGCGCGCGAGCGTGACGACGCGGTGCGGACCAAGGGCCGCCAGGCGATCTCCGCGGAGGCGAGCAAGAAGACCCAGGAGATCGTCGACCGGCTCACTCGCCCGCCCGGGCACCGCTTCACGCGGACGAGCGTGCTCACCGTCGGCTACAGCCTCGCCGACGTCGACCGGTTCACGAGCCGAGTCGTCAAACACCTGGAGAAAGGCCGCGCGCTCAGCGTCGACGACGTGCGCACCGCCGTTTTCCGTCCGCAGCGCGGCGGATACCGCGAGGCGCAGGTCGATCTCGTGCTCGACGGCGTGGTCGACCTGATGCTCGCGGTTCGCTGACATCGGCCTGTTATCTCGCTGTGACCGCCGATCTGGGCTAGGCTCGACAAATCGTGGGTAGACATCTGAATGTAATCGAACCTGTTGCGGCTCACCAGCCGCCCAGGGCCCGGATGGTCAGACCCCGCTCGCGGAGCCGTTTGACCCTGGGTGTCTTCGCTTTCACGGCGGCATCCGCCTTCGTCCTGGTGAGCGTCATCGACCCGTACTCCGGCGCAACGGCGTCTCCGTACTTCCAGCCGGCCGGGGACCGCTTCGCCGGCCAGGCCAGCCAGGAAGTTCTCGTAGCCGGCAGCTACACGAACACCGTCTCTCGCGACAGCTTCACCGTGGGCGAGAAGCCCAAGCCAAAGCCCAAGCCCAAACCAAAGGCGGCGGCCTCAGCAGGCTTCGCAGCGCCGGATGCTGCCGTGCCCAGCCCGGGTTCCGCCCAGGCCATCGCGCACGGCAAGGTCATTGCGCGCGGCTGGGGCGAAGACCAGTTCAACTGCCTTGTCTCCCTGTGGAACAAGGAGTCGGGCTGGCGCGTCAATGCCATGAACTCCTCGAGCGGCGCCTACGGCATTCCCCAGGCACTCCCCGGATCCAAGATGGGCTCGGCCGGCTCCGACTGGGCGACGAACGCCGGAACCCAGATCGAGTGGGGCCTGGGCTACATCACCGACCGGTACGGCTCGCCCTGCGGCGCCTGGGGCAAGTCCCAGGCCGACGGCTGGTACTAGGCGCACAGCTGGCACCGGCGCCCGAAGCCGGCTCCCGAAACCAGCCCCATAGACTGGTCTCATGCCTCGTAGCAACCGCCCCAGGGGCCGTAAGCCCGGCGTCGACGATGACGGCGAAGCCGATCTGTCCAGCCTGCTGGCGGGCTGGCGTCGCACGGAGATCCGTCGTGACGGCCAGTGGCACGTTCAACCGGTGCCGGCGGCGCAGGCCCTGAAGAACTACGTGTGTCCCGGTTGCGGCCTCCGGGTCGTGCCCGGCGTCGCGCATATCGTCGCGTGGCGGGGCGACGGCGTCCTCGGCGACGGAGCCGACATCGCTGCCCGACGACACTGGCATTCACACTGCTGGAAAATCAATTGACCCGGTTGCCGGAGGATGACGCATGACCACGAACGCAGAGAGCACGCACGGAGTCGAGATCCGCGGCGGCATCGAGCTGCCAGCTACGCGCGAACATATCGAACTGCACACGAGCGACGGCCTGACCCTGGTCGGTGAGCTGGCGACGCCCGTGGGCCGCACGCCGGTGGCCACCCTGGTCACGCTGCACCCACTTCCCACCAGCGGCGGGTTCATGGATTCGCACATCCTGCGAAAGGCCGCGGGACGACTGCCCGCCCTGGCCGACCTGGCCGTGCTGCGCTTCAACACCCGCGGCACGACCTCGCCCCGGGGCACGAGCGGCGGCAGTTTCGGCAGCGGCGTGACCGAGCGCGAAGATGTCGCCGCCGCCATGGCCTTCGTGGCCGCACGCGGACTGCCGAACCCGTGGCTGGTCGGCTGGTCGTTCGGCACGGAGCTCGCCGTCAAGTACGGCCTCGAGCACCCGATCCGCGGCGCCATCCTACTCTCGCCGCCGCTGCACCGGGCGACGGACGCAGAACTGGCGGCCTGGGCCGGAAACGAGCGCCAGCTGGTGGCCATCATCCCCGAACACGACGACTACCTGCGGCCCGAAGAGGCCAGGGAACGATTTGCCTCGGTGCCCACCACCCGCTTCATCGCGGTCGATGGCGGAAAGCACTTGTGGGTGGGGGAGAACCAGACCCGGCGCATCCTGAACGAGATCGTCGCGGTCGTGAACCCGGCCGCGCTTCCGCTTCCGACCGAATGGGTCGGCCCGTAACTCCTAGAGTTCGTTCTGCCTCGGGATGACGACCTGCTTGATGATCATCAGGACGGCCGCCGCCACGGGAATCGCGATCAACGCGCCCAGCAGGCCCAGCAGCGAGCCGCCGGCCAGCGCCGCGATCACGACGAGGGCCCCGGGAACGGACACGGCGCGGCTCATGATGTGGGGGCTCAGCACATATGCCTCCACCTGCATGTAAATCAGGTAGTAAACCGCCGCGGCGATTGCGGTCTCAAGCGAGCTGATGCCCGGGATGAGGCAGGTCAGCACGATGATCACCGATCCGGTGATCGTCCCGACGAGCGGGATCAGGGAGAACAGGAACGCGATGAACGCCAGCAGGGCGGGGAATGGCGCTCCGATGATCGACAGGAAGATGAAGCTGAGCACTCCGTTGCACGCAGCGAGTGAGGCCTGACCGACAACGTACCGGCCCACCGCGGTCGTGATCTGCTCGCTGATGTCGGTGAAACGCTCACGCCTGGACGCCGGTACCAGCTGGTACACGCCGCGCTTCATGCTGCTCAGTGAAGCCGTGAAGTAGAGCGTGAGGATGAGGATGATCAGCCCGCCGAACAGGCCGCTGATGATGGCCAGCCCGGACTGGATGGCCGTCGTGGTGATCGTCGTCAGGTTGGTGCCGAGG
Organism: Cryobacterium sp. TMT1-2-1; assembly: GCF_004403955.1. Classification (NCBI taxonomy): domain Bacteria; kingdom Bacillati; phylum Actinomycetota; class Actinomycetes; order Micrococcales; family Microbacteriaceae; genus Cryobacterium; species Cryobacterium sp. TMT1-2-1. Next base: position 34,922 of record NZ_SOHC01000025.1, on the reverse strand, counting down.
AATTCGGTCACCGTCTTCACGACCTCGTTGACGTCGATGCCGGGGAACTGTTTCTGGAGGTCGGCCAGGAAGGTGGCCGAGTTGACGGCCTTCACGAGGTCGGGGATGGCCTTGGAGAGTTCCTTCACCTGTTCGGCGATGATCGGCACGACGGCGAAGATCACGCCGGTCAGTACACCCACGACGGCCGCGACCACGGTGAGGATTGCCGCCCAACGCGGGAACCCCTTCTTCTGCAGCCAGGACACCGCCGGGTCGAGGCCGAGGGCGATGAACAACGCCGCCCCGATGTAGACGATGATCGTCTGCAGCGTGACCACCGACGAGATGATGAGCAGGCCGAGACCCACGCCGAGGGTACCGATCAGGCCGACGCGAAACGCGTTCTGAATTTTCACGCGAATTCCCCCAAAATGTCGGACCTACCTGCCCGAACCTGCCTGGCTCGGACCTACTTGTCGGCGTTGTTGACCTTTTCCGCCTGTGTGAGAACACTGCGGAGGCTCTCGAAGTAGCCGGCCACCGCGTCGCGCTCAATCCTAATCTGGGAGAGGCGGTCTTCCGCGTCGGAGACAAGCAGGCGTGTCCGCGTGGTCGTTTCCTTGGTGAGGGCCCTGGCCCTGGTCTCGGCTTCGCGCACAATGCGGTCCGCGTCGGCCTGGGCCTGCTTGCGCTGCGTCGCGGCTTCCTCCCTGGCTCCCGAGTCGAGCTGCTCGTTGATCGCACGAAGTTCGAGGGTGCGCGCGGTGGTCTCGGTGAGTTGCGTGTCGGCTTCGGTCTGGAAGGTGTTCAGCAGCAACACGGCCTCCTGGTGCCGGGCCAGGTGCTCCTGCTCTGCCTCGTCGCGCCTGGCCTTCAGCTCCAGTTCGAGGTCGGCTCGAGTCTGGTCGATCTCTCGCTTGAGCTTGGCCGCCTCACGGTCGCCCTTTTTGCGTCCCGCCGTCAGCTTGTTTTCGAGGTCGATCCGGGCCTGCTCGCCTTCCGCGACGAAGTCGGCGGTGGCCTGCTCATTCTCGCGGGCCAGGTCAGCCCGGGCCTGCTCGAGTTCCGAGGCCAGGTCGGCCCGGGCCTTGTCGATCTTGCGTGCTGCCGCGGCGCGTTCCGCGTCAAGCTCGCGGGTGAGGTCCGTGTGCGCCTGTTCGTGCTCGATCTGGCGGGCGATCCGATCGGCCTCGATCTGGCGGGCGAGATCGGTGCGGGTCTGCTCGACCTCCTCCGCCAGCGTGGTGCGCGTCTGCTCTGCGTCGTGGGCGAGCTCGATCCGAGACTGCTCGCCGTCGCGCGCCAGGTCGAGGCGTGCCTGTTCGGTTTCGGCCGCCAAGTCGATCCTGGCCTGCTCGGACTCCCGCGCGAGGTCGGCCCGCTCCTGGTCCAGCTCGTGCGCCACTTCGGCGCGCGTGAGCTCCGTCTCGGCGGTCAGCCCGGCCGCAACCTCTCGCGCCACGCTGGCCTCGCGCTGGGCGACAACGCGTACCTCCGCCGCCTCACGTTCCGCCTCGGAGCGCAGCGCGGCGGCTTCACGCTTGACCGTCGCCCGCACTTCCGCGGACTCCGTCGCCACGGCTCCGCGGATCGCGGCGGCCGCCTGTACTGCGTCCTGGGTGAGCGACGCGGCTTCCGCGCGGGCGGCGGCGAGCACCGAGTCGGCTTCGGCCTGTGCGTCGTCGAGCATGCGCCCGGCCCTGACCGTGGCATCGGAGAGCGCGCTTTCGGCACGCTCCGTGGCTTCCCGGCGCAGGTTCTCGACCTCGCCGGCGGCTGAGGAACGAAGCTTTTCAGCGTCGATGTCGGCCTGCGCGATCACACGGGTCGACTGCTCCTCGGCCACGCGCAGGGTGTTCTCGAGCTTCGTGCCCAGCCCGGAGAAGGTGGGACTGCCCACTTCCTCGATCTCGGCGGTCAGGTCATCTATGCGCGTGGTGAGGCGTTTGATTTCCTTGCCGGCCTCCGCGCCCTGGGTGTTGGCCTGGATGAGGTCGCGCCGCAGGCTCTGGAGGGCCTTGTCGACCTCGTCCTTGTCATACCCGCGGAAAACCTGGGTGAATTCAGCGTCGTCTACCGCCACGGCCATCTCCTCGTCGTCGGGCTCGAATACAGGCCCGATTGTTCGAATGCGGGGGAGCCGATCCGATTTTAGTGCATTCCGGGAGTTCAGGCTCCATCCCAACTTCTGGGCCCCCCGACTTCTGGGGGCGCGGGGCTTCAGGAGACTATTAGGCGGCTCTCAGGGGAGTCAAGTATCGTAGAACGACTGTGTCTGTTGCCCTTCGGACGCGAAAAGTGCGTGCGAACCCAGGTCTGCACCCGCCGGTCGGCAACATAGGAAAGGTTTTACGTGCGTTTCGTTCTTGCCATCGTGGCATTCGTTCTCGCGGCCGTGATGATCATGCTCGGCATCGCGCAGCGAACGGTTTTTCTGGAACCGGCATCCACCAGCCTCAGCGCGACCGTTGAGGGCGGTGACCGGTATGCGGTCATCACCCCGGAAGCGCTCAGGGCTTACCCGGGCAGCCAGACGATTACGGTCTCCGGTCCGGGCACGATCTTCCTGGCCTATGGCCGATCCGCCGACGTCGATGCCTGGCTCGCCGATGAGGCCCACGCCGAGATCGGCTTCACACCCAGGACCGGCAAGCTGACGAGTAAGCGCAGCGGCGAAGCCGCCCCGAGGCCTGCCCCCACGGCCACGGCCACAGCACCGGCGGCCGCGCCGACGCCAGCGCCGACGGCCACACCGACGGCCACGCCGGCGGCCACACCGGCGCCCGGCGCACCGGCCGATGCTGAACCCGGCGCGAACCCGGCCGGGTCAGACCTCTGGCTCGAGGAGTTCACCGCGGACCGCGACCTGAAGACCCGAATCAATGTGCCCGCCGGCATCTCCCTGATCGTCGCGAGCGACGGCACCCAGCCGGCTCCGACCGAGATCACCCTGGACTGGCCCGCCGACAACTCGACGCCCCTGGCCGGCCCGCTGATCGCCGGGGGAGCGGTCCTGCTCTTGATCGGACTCATCCTCTACCTGCTGGCCCTGATGCACATGCGCCGCTCCCGGGGCCCGCGTCGCAACCTGCCCAAGGGCCCCCGGATGCCGCGCCTTCCCCGCGCTCCGCGCCCCAAGTCGATCAAGGCCAGCGAGATCACCGGCCCCCGCCGGTCGATCACGCGATCGTTCCGGGCCGTCGTACCCGTGGTGCTCGTCTCGAGCCTCGCGCTCAGCGGATGCTCCGCCGATTTCTGGCCGAGCACATCCTCGGAGTCGAGCGCCGCGGCCAGCCCCAGCCCGTCTGCCTCCGAGGCGGCGAAGCAGGGCGAGGACGTGTCCCCGCCCGCCGTCACCGTGCCCCAGCTCGAGCGCATCGTGCGCAAGGTCGCGGTGCTCACCCGCGACGCGGACGCCGCGCTCGACGCAACGTCGCTCGCGACCAGGTTCACCGGCCCGGCCCTCGAGCAACGGCTGGCGAACTACAAGATCCGAGCCAAGGACAAGAAATACCCGACGCCCCTCGCGTTGCCGGCCTCGCCGCTGACGCTGACCCTGCCGCAGCAGACGTCGACCTGGCCGCGCGTGGTCATGACCGTGATCCAGGACAAGGAAGACCCCGCCGTCGCCCCCACGGCCATCGTGCTCAGGCAGGACGGCCCCCGGGAGAACTTCCTCGTCGAGTACGCCGTGCAGCTCGAGCCCGCCGCGCAGGTGCCCGAGGTCGCCCCGGCGACCATCGGCGCCCCGCTCATCGCCCCCGACTCCAGGCTCCTGCTGATGCCGCCGGACCAGATCGCGGCGGCCTACGCCGACATCCTGGTGAAGGGCGACACAAGCGAGTTCGCTGACCTGTTCGAGGCCAAGGGCGACACCTTCCGAACGCAGGTCGGCCTGGAAGCGAAGACGAAGAAGCGGACCGACCTGCCCAAGACGGCATCGATCGCCTTCGGCATCGCGGTGGGGACGGGTAAGACCATCGCCCTGGCCACCAACGACTCCGGAAGCATCGTCGCCGTGAGCATCAAGGAGACGGAAACCGTGAAGCCGGTCGACGCCGGCGCGACGGTGAGTCCCTCGGGTGCGAGCAAAACGCTCTCCGGCGTCTCGGCGACGGCCAAGGGCATCCAGAGCGTCTACGGCGAGCAGCTCCTCTTCCACGTTCCTGCCGCCGGCTCGAAAGACAAAATCGTTCTCCTTGGCTTCGCCCAGGGACTGATCTCATCAGCGGAGCTCAAATGACCAATCTGCCACCATCCGGCGTCAACCTGCGCGGGGCCGTCGACCTGTCCTCGCTCGTGAACCGTGCGGCGGCTCCGGCCCCCGGCGCACCGGCTGCGCCGGGCGCGGCCGCGGGTGGTCCCGTGCCCGTGCCCAGCCTCGTACTGGAGGGAACCGACGCGAACTTCGGCGAGGTGCTCGAGTTGTCGATGACCGTCCCCGTTATCGTCGACCTGTGGGCCGAATGGTGTGGACCCTGCAAGCAGCTCACGCCCGTGCTCGAGAAACTCATCGCGGAGTTCGACGGCAGGATCGTCCTGGCCAAGGTCGACGTCGATTCGAACCCGCAGCTGTCGCAGGCCTTCGCGGCCCAGTCGATCCCCACTGTCGCCGCCGTCGTCGGCGGCCAGCCGGTGCAGCTCTTCAGCGGTGCCATCCCCGAGGCGCAGGTGCGCGAGGTGTTCGAGCGTGTCCTCGAACTCGCCGCCCAGCATGGCGTGACCGGGACCGCCCAAACGCCCGCCGGAGACGACGCCCCCGACGAGGTCGCCGCGGCCCTCCCGGCGGAACCGGAACTCCCGCCCCACCACAGGGAGGCCTTTGAGGCCATCGAACGCGGCGACTACGACGTGGCGATCAGCGAGTACAGCACGGCCCTGGCCAAGGACCCCCGCGACCAGATGGCTGTCGCCGGTCTCGCCCAGGTGCGACTTCTGGCGCGCCTGCAGGGCAAGTCGATCGCGGAGATCCGCTCCGCGGCGGCGGCCGGGCCGGACGAGCTCGACGCGCAGCTTCTCGTCGCCGACCTCGACCTGTCGGGCGGACACGTCGAAGACGCCTTCGACCGTCTCCTGACCCTCTTCCCCGCCCAGGACGCCGCCGGCAAGAACACGATTCGCGAACGCATCCTGGAGCTGTTCCAGGTCGTCGGACTCGAAGATCCGCGGGTGCCGCCGACTCGTTCCCGGCTCACCGCGCTGCTCTACTAAGTCCCCGCTGAGTCCCCCGCTAAGTCCTCGCTGAGTTGCGGAGAAAGTACCCTCGCTGTGACAGTGAGGGTACTTTTTCCGCAACTGAGCTGAAACGCAGGTCAGCGGTGAATCACTAGCGGCGGAGCTTCAGCCAGAGTCCCGCCAGCGGAGGCAGCGTGAGCGTCGCGGATGCCGGGCGGCCAGCCCACGGTTCGTCGGTCGCCGTGACCCCGCCGAGGTTGCCGACGCCCGAGCCGCCGAAGTCGGCGGCATCCGTGTTGAGGATCTCTTCCCAGTGGCCGGCGAAGGGCAGGCCGATGCGGTGGTCGTTGTGCGGATGCCCGGCGAAATTGAAAATGCAGGCCACGGGGTTGCCGTCGTTGTCCCAGCGCAGGAAGGAGACCACGTTCTGGGCCGCTCCGCCTCCGTCGAGCATCTCGAGGCCGCCGGCGTCGTTGTCGCGCGCCCAGAGGCTGGCGTTGGCCCGGTACACCCGGTTGAGCTGGCCGACGAGGGTGAACAGGCCCCGGTGGGCGGGCTGGTCGAGCATCCACCAGTCCAGGCCCCTGGCCTCGCTCCACTCCGACCGCTGCCCGAATTCCTGGCCCATGAACAGAAGCTGCTTGCCGGGGTGAGCCCACATGAACGCCAGGTAGGCGCGAAGATTGGCGAGTTGCTGCCAGGAGTCGCCCGGCATCTTCGAGACCAGCGAGCCCTTGCCGTGCACGACCTCGTCGTGGCTGATCGGCAGCAGGAAGTTCTCGCTGAAGGCGTAGACGAACGAAAAGGTGATGTCGTTGTGGTGGTACGAGCGGTACATCGGGTCGACGTGCATGTACTGGAGCGTGTCGTGCATCCAGCCCATGTTCCACTTGAAGCCGAAGCCGAGCCCGCCGGACGAGGTGGGCGCGGTGACGCCGCCCCAGTTCGTCGACTCCTCGGCGATCATGACCGTGCCGGGGTTGCGCTTGTACGCGGTGGCGGTGATCTCCTGGAGCAGGCTGATCGCCTCGAGGTTCTCATTGCCGCCGTGGATGTTCGGCTCCCACTGGCCGTCTTCCCTCGAGTAGTCGAGGTAGAGCATCGAGGCGACGGCGTCGACCCTCAGTCCGTCGATGTGGAACTCCTCGAGCCAGTACAGCGCATTGGCGACCAGGAAGTTGCGCACCTGCTTCTGGCCGAAGTCGAAGACGTAGGTGCCCCAGTCCATCTGCTCGCCGCGCCGGGGGTCGGGGTGTTCGTAGAGCGGCTGCCCGTCGAACCGAGCCAGCGCGAAGTCGTCCTTGGGGAAGTGGCCGGGCACCCAGTCCATGATCACGCCGATGCCGGCCTGGTGCAGCCGGTCGATCAGGTAGCGGAGGTCGTCCGGGTGGCCGAACCGGCTCGTCGGCGCGTAGTAGCCGGTGACCTGGTACCCCCAGGACCCGCCGAACGGATGCTCCGCCAGCGGCATGAACTCGACGTGCGTGTAGGCCAGCTCGTGCAGGTACCCGATGAGCTCGTCCGCCAGGTCCCGGTATCCGAGCCCAGGGCGCCAGGAACCCACGTGCATCTCGTAGATGCTCATCGGCTGGTTGTGCGGGTCGGTGGCCGACCGTGCGCCCAGCCACTCGGCATCCGCCCACTGGTAGTCGGATGAGCCGATCACGGACGCCGTCTTCGGCGGCACCTCGGTGTACCGGGCCATCGGGTCCGCTTTCCGCACCCAGTCGCCCGACTGCGCGAGCATCTCGAACTTGTAGTTGGCGCCGGTATCGAGGCCCGGGACGAACAGCTCCCACACCCCGGTGCTGCCCATGTTGCGCATGGCGTGGGCCCCGCCGTTCCAGCCGTTGAAGTCGCCGATGACCCGCGCGGCCTGCGCGTGCGGCGCCCAGACGGAGAAGGACGTTCCGCTCGTGGTGCCGAGCACGCCCGCGTGGTCGCGGTGGTGCGCCCCGAGCACGTCCCAGAGTCGCTCGTGGCGGCCCTCGCCGATCAGGTGAAGGTCGAGTTCGCCGAGGGTGGGGAGGTAGCGGTACGGGTCGTCGGCGATCCAGTTGGGGACACCGTCGTAGAGGGTTTCCAGGGTGTAGTCCTGCAGGCCGAGCGTGCTGACGCCCTGCCAGATGCCCTGATCGAGGTGCGTGAGCTCGATGTGGGCGCCGTCCGCGAGCACCGCGAACACCTCGGTCGCGAGTGGCCGGAGGGCCCGGATGACCACGAGCGGGGTCGCTGCGCCGCCCGCGCTCACGAGGTGCTGGCCGAGCACCTCATGGGGGTTGTAGTAGCGCCCCTCGGCGATCGCCTTGAGAACGTGCGCCGGAACGGCGGGGACGCTCGTGTGCGAGCCGTTCGCCGGGCCGTCGACCGGTCCGTCTGCCGCGTGCCTCATCCGTGCCGTCCGTTCCTGCGTGGTGACTGGGTCATGAGGGTGCCGTTCATGCGCGCGGACCCCTCACCTGGAGGATGTGCACCGGTTCGCTGAAGGCATCCAGTCGCACGTAGTTGTCGGCGGACCAGGTCCATTCCGCGCCGGAGACAAGGTCGTGCACCTCGAAGGTCTCACCACGCCTGAGCCCGAAGCGGGTGACGTCGAGGTGCACCAGGGTCTCACGAACCGAGTGCGGGTCGACGTTGGCGACGATGATGAGGGTGTCCGGTCGCCCGGTACCGGTGAAGGCCGCATCCAGGTGCTTACTGAACACCAGCACGGACTCGTCGTCGCTGGTGTGGATGTGCAGGTTGCGCAGCTGCCCCAGCGCCGGGTGCTCGGCACGGATGCGGGTGAGCAGGGTGAGGAAGGGCGCGAGCGATTTGCCGGCCTCCTCGGCCTGCGCGAAGTTGCGCGGGCGGAACTCATACTTCTCGTTGTCGATGTTCTCTTCGGCGCCGGGTCGGGCGACGCTTTCGTAGAGTTCGAAGCCCGAGTAGACACCCCAGGTCGGAGCGGCGGTGGCGGCCAGGGCGGCCCTGATCTTGAAGGCGGCCGGTCCGCCGAACTGCAGGAACTCGGAGAGGATGTCGGGCGTGTTCACGAACAGGTTCGGCCGGAGGAAGTCGGCGGTCTCGTGCGCGAGGCCGTCGAAGAACTCCTCCAGTTCCGCCTTCGTGTTGCGCCAGGTGAAGTAGGTGTACGACTGCTGGAATCCCACCTTGGCCAGGCCCTGGAGCAGGGCCGGACGGGTGAAGGCCTCGGCCAGGAAGACGACCTCCGGATACTCGGCGTTGATCTCGTTGATCACCCACTCCCAGAAGTCGAGCGGTTTGGTATGCGGGTTGTCGACGCGGAAGATGGTCACCCCCAGGTCGATCCAGTAGCGCAGGATCCGCAGCGATTCCGCGCGGATGCCCGCCGGGTCGTTGTCGAAGTTGATCGGATAGATGTCCTGGTACTTCTTCGGCGGGTTCTCGGCGTAGGCGATCGTGCCGTCCGGCAGGGTCGTGAACCACTCCGGGTGCGCCGCCACCCAGGGGTGGTCGGGGGAGGCCTGCAGGGCGAAGTCGAGCGCGATTTCGATGCCGACCTTGCTCGCCTGGCCCAGGAAGTACCGGAAGTCGGCGACGGTGCCGAGGTCGGGGTGGATCGCGTCGTGGCCGCCCTCGGCCGACCCGATCGCCCAGGGCGAGCCGGGGTCGTTCTGCCCGGCATCCAGCGAGTTGTTCGGCCCCTTGCGGTAGGCCCGGCCGATCGGATGGATCGGGGGCAGATAGACCACGTCGAAGCCCATCATTGCGACCTCGGGGAGCCGCCTGGCGGCGGTGCGGAAGGTGCCGCTCTTCCAGGACCCGTCCGCGAGCCGTTTGGCGCCCTCGGAGCGGGGAAAGAACTCATACCAGGAGCCCACGCCGGCCCGCGCGCGCTCGACGACCACCGTTCGGGTCGCGGAGACGCTCTCGAGGCTGCTGATCGGGCGGAGCGCGATCGCCGCGTTCAGTTTGTTGTTGCTGATCACGGCCAGGCGGGTGTCGACCGGCAGCCCCCGGTCGGCGAGCGTCTGCGCCGCGGCCTGGACCAGGCGGCGTTCGGCGGCCGGCCTGGCCTTGTCGATGCCGGCCGCGTCCAGAAGTCGGGCGCCCATCGTGAACATGAGCTCGACGTCGATGCCCGCCGGGATCTTGATCGCGGCGTTGTGCTCCCACGAAGCCCAGTCGTCGGCGTAGGCACGCACGCGGTACGTCCAGCGCCCCTGGACGCCCAGCTGCACGAGGGTTTCCCACCGGTCGGTTCCCGGGGCGCTCAGGCCCATCGGGTGGCGGGTTTCGGTGCCGTCGGGCGCGGTCAACAGCAGGGTGACGCCGATCAGGTCGTGGCCTTCGCGGAAGGCGGTCGCGCGGAACGGCACAACCTCCCCGACGAAGGATTTGGCGGGCCACAGGCCATCGTTCAGTTGCGGCGACAGGTCGAGGATGGGAATCCGGCCGATTTTCGGGGGCGCGCCGGCCAGTCTGGTGGATTCGTGCGGGTCGCGGAGTGTCTTTGCTGTCTTAGCCACCCATCGACCGTAGCGCGAATTGATTCGACGGCGCTGCACCGAATTTCCCTGTGGCCTCAATCCGCACAATAGGGTTGACCTCGTGAAGGCCATCCGCAAATTTACCGTCCGCGCCGTCCTGCCCGAGCCCCTGGCCGCGCTCGACGAACTTGCCGGGAACCTGCGCTGGTCCTGGCACGAACCCACCCGGCGCCTGTTCGAGCACATCGCCCCGGAGCTGTGGCGTGGGAGCTGCAACGACCCGGTCGCGCTCCTCGGGGCCGTCGATCCCGCCCGCCTGGCCGCGCTCGCAGCCGACGCCGGCTACGTGGCCCGGGCGGACGCCCTCCGTGACGACCTGCGCCAGTACCTCGACCGGCCCCGCTGGTACCAGGGCCTCACCGGGGACAAGCCCGCTGCGATCGCCTACTTCTCGCCGGAGTTCGGCATCGCCGCCGCCCTGCCGCAGTATTCCGGCGGGCTCGGCATCCTGGCCGGAGACCACCTGAAGAGCGCCTCCGACCTGGGCCTGCCGCTGGTGGGCGTCGGGCTGTTCTACCGGGCCGGATACTTCAGCCAGTCGATCTCCTCCGACGGCTGGCAGATGGAGCAGTACCCGCTGCTGGACCCCGACGGCCTGCCGCTGTCGATCCTGCGCCGCCCGGACGGCTCCGACGTGCAGGTCTCCCTGGCATTGCCCGACGGGCGAACCCTCAACGCCCGCATCTGGCAGGCGCGGGTCGGGCGCATCCGCCTGCTCATGCTCGATACCGACATCCCGGAGAATCCCGACGATCTGCGCCTGGTGACCGATCGCCTGTACGGCGGCGGTGGAGAGCATCGCCTGCTGCAGGAGCTCCTGCTCGGCATCGGGGGCGCCCGCGCCGTCAAGCTGTGGAGCGCCCTGAGCGGCAAGCCGGAGCCCGAGGTCTTCCACACCAACGAGGGCCACGCCGGATTCCTCGGCCTCGAGCGCATTTCCAGCCTCATCGGCGAGGGTCTGAGCTTCAACGAGGCGCTGCAGGTGGCACGTGCCGGCACCGTTTTCACGACCCACACGCCGGTCGCGGCGGGCATCGACCGGTTCGAACGAGACCTGATCCGGCGCTACTTCGAAACGGATCTCCTGCCTGGCGTGGCCGTCGACGACCTCCTGGCCCTCGGTGCCGAGAACTACGAGGGCGGCTCTCCCGACGTCTTCAACATGGCCATCATGGGTCTCCGGCTCGGCCAGCACGCCAACGGGGTGTCGAAACTGCACGGCGAGGTCAGCCGCCGCATGTTCAAGGGACTCTGGCCGGGGTTCGACCCGGCCGATGTGCCGATCGACTCGATCACCAACGGTGTGCACGCCCCGACCTGGACCGACCCTGAGCTGCTGGAACTCGCGCAGGACCGCCTGGGCGCGAGCGACACCTCGACCGCCGACTGGGCGTCCGCGGCCGTCACCGACCACGACCTTTGGTCGGTTCGGGGCCGGATGCGCCTGCAGTTCGTCGAGGATGCCCGGCGACGCCTGCGCTCCGCCTGGTTGGAACAGAACCCGGGCGGAATCCCCCCGGCCTGGATCGACCAGGTCTTCGACCCGAACGTGCTCACGATCGGTTTCGCCAGGCGCGTGCCCACGTACAAGCGCCTGACCCTCATGCTGCACGACCCGGAACGGCTGCGCGCCCTGCTGCTGCACCCCGAGCACCCGATCCAGATCGTCATCGCCGGCAAGTCGCATCCGGCCGACGACGAGGGCAAACGCCTGATCCAGCAGATCGTGAAGTTCGCGGCCGACCCGGAATTGCGCACGCGCATCGCCTTCCTGCCCGACTACAACATCGCCATGGCCCAGCTGATGTACCCGGGAACGGACGTCTGGCTGAACAACCCGCTGCGGCCGCTCGAAGCCTGCGGCACGTCGGGCATGAAGGCAGCCCTGAACGGCGGGCTCAACCTGTCCATTCTCGACGGCTGGTGGCCCGAGTATTTCGACGGCCTGAACGGCTGGGCGATTCCGTCGGCGGATGCCGCCGGAGACCCCGCGGAGCGCGACCGGCTCGAGGCGAATGCGCTCTACGACCTGATCGAGCACCAGGTCGCTCCGCCGTTCTACGAGCGCAACGCCGACGGCGTCCCCGAACGCTGGGTTCGGGCCATCCGTCACACCCTGGCCACCCTCTCTCCCGAGCTGAGCGCCGACCGGATGGTGCGCGAGTACGTGGAACGCCTGTACCGGCCGGCCGCCCGCTACGAGGCTCTGCTCTCCACCAACGACTACCGCGCCGCCCGGGAACTCGCCGCCTGGAAGAGCAGGATCAGCGCCGCCTGGCCGGGCGTGGCCGTCACGCACGTCGAGTCGGGCGGGGTGGTCTCCGTCCCGCAGGTGGGCGATGAGCTGCACCTGCGGGCCCACGTGCAGCTCAACGGACTCAGCGTCAGGGACGTCACCGTCGAGGTCGTGTACGGCAAGAGCCTGGCCGGCGACGACCTCAGTGACGTGGAGGTCCAGGCGCTCGAACCTGACGGGACGCCCGACCCGGACGTCGCCGCCGGCCCGTCGGAGGGGGGAGGCCCGACCCTGTTCACCGGAACGGTCGAGCTCGACCGCGCCGGCGCGTTCGGGTACACCGTGCGGGTCGTGCCGCGGAACGACCTGCTGATCAGCTCGGCCGAGATGGGCCTGGTCGCCGTCGCGAGCTAGCTGCCCCTGCCGCTGCGCCCGCCCCTGCAGTTGACGTGCGGACAAAGTACCTTCGCGGGCCCGAGGAAGGTACTGTCTCCGCAACTCAACCCCGCGCCAGGCGCGGAAGCTTGATGCTCAGGCGCGGGCGATCGCGGCGAAGGTCGCGGATGCCGCCCGCGCGAGGTCGGACGGAGCCAGTTCGATGTCCAGGCCCCGGCGTCCGCCCGAGACGAAGACCGTGTCGTGGAGCAGGGCGCTCTCATCGATGACGGTGGTGAGCGCGCTCTTCTGCCCGACCGGGCTGATCCCGCCGAGCACGTACCCGGTCTTCCGCTCGGCGCGTGCGGGGTCGGCCATGACCGCCTTCTTCGCCCCGACCGCGGAGGCCAGCGCCTTCAGGTCGAGCTGGCCGGCGACCGGAACGACGCCGACAACGAGTGCTCCGTCGGCGTCGGCCAGCAGCGTCTTGAACACCCGTTCCGGGTCCAGCCCCAGCTCGCGCGCGGCCTCGAGGCCGTAGCTCGCCGCGGCCGGATCGTGGGCGTAGGGGTGCGGGGCGAACGGGATGCCGGCCCGCACGAGGGCGAGCGTCGCCGGCGTGCCCGCCCCGGCATCCGGCTTGCGGATCATCGCGGCGCCTGGTTGGTGCGCAGCAGCTGGATCGAGGCGCCCGTCAGGAGAAGCGGCGTGCCCGGGTCGTGGGTGATCACGGCGTCACGCAGGTCGTCATGGCTGGAGTCCCAGAGCAGCGTGTAGGAGGTGACGTCCTCGTGCGTCGGCAGGATCACCCCGGTGTCCCGCTCGAGGCCGTGCACGATGAGCAGGATGCGGTTGTATTCCTCATGCTCCGGTGTACTGGCGGCCAGGTACTGGAGGGTGCGTTCCCTGGGCGAATTCCAGTCGTCCTCGGACATGGTCCGGCCGAGGGCGTTGTACCAGTTCATCCGGCTGGCGCCGGGGGTGGTTTCCCCCGGCCGGCCGAAGCGCACCGGGCGCAGCGCGGGATTCTCCCGGCGCAGCTGCAGCAGCCGCCGGCTGACCCGGTGCAGGTCCTGCTGCCAGTCGTCGAAGTCCCAATTCAGCCAGGTGAGCTCGCTGTCCTGGCAGTAGGCATTGTTGTTGCCGCGCTGGCTGCGACCGAACTCGTCGCCCGCCGTGATCATCGGCACGCCCGCGGAGAGCAGCAGGGTCCCCATCAGGTTGCGCATGGCCTTGCGCCGGGCGGTGAGGATGGACACGTCGCGGGTCGGCCCCTCCGTGCCGTGGTTGAACGAGAGGTTGCTGTCGGTGCCGTCGCGGTTGGACTCGCCGTTGCCCACGTTGTGCTTGACGTTGTAGGCGGTGAGGTCGGCCATCGTGAAGCCGTCGTGCGCGGTGATGAAATTCAGCGAGGCGAGCGGGCCGCGCTCCTGGGAGAACGTGTTCGACGAACCGGCCAGCCGGGTCGCGAAGCGTCCGATACCGCTGCCCGCCGGGATCATCCGCCGAGCGCCGCCGATGTCGGTCAGCCAGAACGACCGCATCCGGTCCCGGTAGCGGTCGTTCCACTCGGTCCAGCCCTCGGGGAAGTTACCGGTCTGCCAGCCGCCCTGTCCCACGTCCCAGGGCTCGGCGATGAGCTTCGTGCCGGCGAGGTCCGGATCATCCCGGATCGCGGTGATCAGCGGATGGTCCTGCTGGAAGTGCACGTCACCGTTGCGGGCGAGCGTCGCCGCGAGGTCGAACCGGAACCCGTCGACCTGCACGTCGTTGGCCCAGTACCGCAGCGAGTCGAGCACGAGGCGGCTCGGGACATCGTGGCCGAAATCGACCGTGTTCCCGCATCCGGTGACGTCGATGTAGGTGCCGTCGTCGCCCTGGCGGTAGTACGCGGCGTTGTCGACGCCCCGGAGGCTGGTGACCGGGCCGGAAGGGCCCTCTTCGGCGGTGTGGTTGTAGACCACGTCGAGGATGACCTCGAGGCCGGCCTCGTGCAGGAGTTTGACCATGCCCTTGAACTCGCGGAGCACAGCCTCCGGTCCGGCGGCCTGGGCGGCCTTCGTGGCGTAATCGGCGTGCGGGGAGAAGAAGTTCTGGGTGTTGTAGCCCCAGTAGTTGATCAGGCCCTGCTTGAGCAGGCGCTGCTCGGAGACGAACGCGTGCACCGGCAGCAACTCGATCGACGTGACGCCGAGGTTCTTGAGGTAGCCGATCGTCGCAGCGTGGGCGAGGCCGGCGTAGGTTCCGCGCAGGTCGGCCGGCACCGCCGGGTTGAGCTTGCTGATCCCGCGCACGTGCGCCTCGTACACGACGGCGTGGTCGAGGGGGGTCCGAGGCTTTTCCGCGCCGGCCCAGTCGAAGCTCCCGTCGACGACGGATGACTGCCACTGGTCGGCGCCGACGCGCACGAGTCCCCGGGAATACGGTTCGATCAGCGTCTTCTCGGGATGGAAGGCGTGCGTCGGGCCGGCGGGGCCGGACACCCGGATGCCGTAGCGGCACCCGGGAGCGAGCAGACGCGACTTCCCGGACCAGACGCCATGGGCATCCTGGGTCATCGGAACGGTCTTGATGATCCAGTTCGGATCCGTCCCATCGAAGATGCACAGCTCGACGGCGTCGGCGTGTTCCGACCACACGCGCAGTTCACCGACACCGCCCGAAACCCGGACGCCAAGGTCGCGCAGGGGATCGCCGGGAGTCATGAGTTCTAGAGTAATGAGTGAAGGAGCCGCCCCTGACCACACAGGTCCGGGTCGCAACACGGCCCCCAGGCACCACGCGCAATGCGGGCACGGGGCACGCGCAGGCACGGAAGGAAACGTCATGGCTGTCTACCCCGAGAACGTCCGCCCCGACAACGTCCGCCCCGACAACGTCTATCTTGACCATGCGGCGACGACGCCCATGCTCCCGGCGGCCATTAGCGCGTATGCCGAGGCGATGACGGTGGTGGGCAACCCCGCCTCGATCCACAGCCAGGGCCAGAACGCCAAACGGATGCTCGAGGAAGCCCGCGAAGTCGTCGCCCGGAGTGTGGGCTCGGACCCGATCGAGGTGGTGTTCACCGGGGGAGGCACCGAGGCGATCAACCTGGCCGTCAAGGGGCTCTTCTGGGCCAGGGCGCCGCGCACCCGGATCCTCGCCCCGGGGGGCGAGCACCACGCCACCCTGGACACCATCGAATGGCTGGAACACCACGAGGGCGCCGTCGTCGAATGGCTCCCGCTCGACGACCTCGGGCGCGTGGACGTCGCAGTCCTCGAACGCGCCATCGCCGCCAACCCGGACGACGTCGCGCTCGTCACGCTCCTGGCGGCCAACAACGAGGTCGGAACGCTCCAGCCGATCAGGGAGGTCGCCGCGCTCGCCGCGGCACACGGCATCCCGGTGCACGTCGACGCGGTGTCGGCCTACGGGCACGTGCCGATCGACTTCGCGGCGCTCAGCCGCACCGGGGCGTCCGCGGTCAGCGTCTCGGCGCACAAGATCGGCGGGCCGGTGGGCATCGGCGCCCTCGTGCTCTCCCGCCGGGCCACCGTCGTGCCGCTCATCCACGGCGGCGGTCAGCAGCGGCAGGTGCGCAGCGGCACCCAGGATGTGGCGGCCGCCGTGTCGTTCGCCGTCGCGGCATCCGCCGCGGTGGCCGAGCTGCCGGGCGAGGGCGTGCGCCTGGCCGCCCTGCGCGACCGCGTCATCGCCGGGGTTCGGGCGGCGGTTCCGGAGGCGGTGCTGAACGGCGACCCCGACCCGGCCGGCCGGCTGCCCGGCAACGCGCACTTCACCTTCCCGGGCTGCGAGGGCGACTCCCTTCTGTTCCTGCTGGACGTGGCCGGAGTGTCGGTCTCGACCGGCTCGGCCTGCCAGGCCGGCATTCCCGAACCGTCGCACGTGCTGCGTGCGATGGGCCGGAGCGAGACCGAGGCCAGGGGAGCGCTGCGCATCACGCTCGGCCGCACCTCCACCGACGCGGACGTCGACGCGTTCCTCGCCGCCCTGCCCGCGGCGTACGCGCAGGCGGCGCGCGCCGGCCTGGCCGACCGCGAGCCGGCCCGCTGACCCGCGCTGCCGTTCGCCGACCTTGACAGTTCCGGTCGAGCTTGCCTGGTGCGCGCGGCAAACTCGACCGCACAGGCCAAAGTCGGGGCCGGAGGGGAGCCCCGGGAGCGGGGTCGTTTAGACTGGTCGGATGAAGGTTTTGGCAGCAATGAGCGGCGGGGTGGACTCCGCCGTCGCCGCAGCCCGCGCGGTCGAAGCGGGGCATGAGGTGGTGGGCGTGCACCTGGCGCTCAGCCGCATGCCGGGCACGCTCCGCACCGGCAGCCGCGGCTGCTGCACGATCGAGGACTCGATGGATGCCCAGCGGGCCGCGAACATCATCGGCATCCCGTACTACGTGTGGGACTTCTCCGAGCGCTTCAAGCTCGACGTGGTCGACGACTTCATCGCCGAGTATGCCGCCGGCCGCACTCCCAACCCGTGCATGCGCTGCAACGAGCGGATCAAGTTCGCCGCGCTGCTGGAGAAGGCCGTCGCGCTCGGTTTCGACGCCGTCTGCACCGGCCACTACGCCTCGATCCTGACGGATGCCGACGGCAACCGGGAACTGCACCGGGCGAGCGCCTGGGCCAAGGACCAGTCCTACGTGCTGGGCGTGCTCACCACCGAGCAGCTGGCCCACTCGATGTTCCCGCTGGGCGCGACGCCGTCCAAGGCCGAGGTTCGCGCAGAGGCCGCCGAGCGCGGCTTCTCGGTCGCCAACAAGCCCGACTCCTACGACATCTGCTTCATCCCCGACGGCGACACCCGCGGCTGGCTGGCCGAACGGGTGGCCCCGGCGACCGGCGACATCCTCGACCGGGACGGCGCCAAGCTCGGCGAGCACGACGGAGCCGTCGCGTTCACCGTCGGGCAGCGCAAGGGCCTGCAGATCGGCACGCCCGCCGCCGACGGCAAGCCGCGCTTCGTGCTCGAGGTGCGCCCGATCACGAACACGGTCGTCGTCGGGCCGAAGGAAGCGCTGGCGATCCGCGAGATCGCCGGCTCGACCTTCACCTGGTGCGGCGTCGCGCCCGCGAACCCCGAGGTCGCCTTCGACTGCGACGTGCAGATCCGCGCACACGCCGACCCGGAGCCGGCCGTGGCGCAGGTCGTCCCGGTGTCAGGCTCCACCACCGGGGAAACCGAACTCGTCATCACTCCGAACGAGCCGCTCACCGGGGTCGCCCCCGGCCAGACTGCCGTCGTCTACGTGGGCACCCGGGTACTCGGCCAGTGCACGATCGACCGCACGGTCAGCGCGGTGCCGGTCGCGGCGATGAGTTCCGCCGCGGCAGATGCCTGACCCGGCCGATCCGGCGCCCGCGACGGCTTCGGCCGCCGAGGCGCTGCCCGCCGAGGCGCTGCATGCCGCCGACGCCGAGGCCGCCGCGCTGAAGACGCGCATTCTCCTGGCCAGGGACGCCTACTACGAGCGCAACGACGTGATCATCTCCGACGCGGAGTACGACGCGCTCATCCACCGGCTGGGCGAGCTCGAACGGCTCTTCCCCGAGCTGCAGAGCCAGGACAGCCCCACCCAGACCGTCGGCGGCCGGGCCGAGACCACCCTGTTCGCGCCCGTGCAGCACGCCGAGCGGATGCTCAGCCTCGACAACGTGTTCGCGGCCGGCGAATTCGCGCTCTGGGCCGCAAAGGTGGAACGGGACGCCGGCCGGCCGGTGCACTACCTCTGCGAGCTCAAGATCGACGGCCTCGCCATCAACCTCCGCTACGAAAACGGGGTGCTGGTCACGGCCGCCACCCGCGGGGACGGCGTGGTCGGCGAGGACGTCACCGAGAACATCGCCCTGGTGCCCGGCATCCCCAGTCGGCTCGCGACAAACGACGGCACGGGGCACCAGCCCGTGCCCCCGCCCCTGGTCGAAGTACGCGGAGAGGTGTTCTTCCCGGTCGAATCCTTTCGCGAGCTGAACGCCGAGCAGAGCAGGGCCGGCGAGCGGGTCTTCGCAAACCCCCGCAACGCGGCCAGCGGGTCCCTGCGCCAGAAGGCGGAGAGCAAGAACCCCGCCCAGCTGCTGCTGATGCATGCCCGGCTGGGCCGGCTGCGGATGCTCGTGCACGGCATCGGCGCGTGGGAGCGCCCGCCCGTCGCCGCGCAGTCCGAGGTGTACGAACTGCTGGCCACCTGGGGTCTGCCCACGAGCACCCACTACAAGGTCACGCCCACCGCGGCGGAGGCCGCGAGTTTCATCGAGTATTACGGCGAGCACCGGGGGAGTGTCGAGCACGAAATCGACGGCGTCGTGGTGAAGGTCGACGAGCTCGAGCTGCACCACGAGCTCGGCGCCACCAGCCGGGCCCCGCGCTGGGCGATCGCCTACAAGTACCCGCCGGAGCAGGTCAACACGAAGCTGCTCGACATCGTCGTCAGCGTCGGCCGCACCGGACGGGCCACCCCGTTCGCCGTGATGGAGAAGGTGCGGGTCGCCGGCTCAGAGGTGCGCCAGGCCACCCTGCACAACCAGGACGTCGTCAAGGCCAAGGGCGTGCTCATCGGCGACACCGTCGTGCTGCGCAAGGCCGGCGACGTCATCCCGGAGGTGCTCGGCCCCGTCGCCGAGCTGCGCAACGGCACCGAACGAGAGTTCGTCATGCCCGCGAACTGCCCCGAATGCGGCACTCCGCTGGCGCCGGCGAAGGAGGGCGACATCGACCTCCGCTGCCCCAACGCCCGCAGCTGCCCGGCCCAGGTGCGCGGCCGGGTCGAGCACATCGGCTCGCGCGGCGCGCTAGACATCGAGGTGCTCGGCGAGGTCGCCGCCGCCGCGCTGACCCAGCCCACCGTGCCGGCGGAGCCGCCCCTGCCGACCGAGGCCGGGTTGTTCGACCTGGCCCTGGCCGACCTGCTGCCGATCGAGGTCGTCGTCCGGGACGCGGAAACCGGGTTGCCGATCGAGGAGGGCGACGGAACCATGCGCCTGCGCAGGCCGTTCCGTCGCAACCCGACCGCCGCCGAGAAGAAGAACGGCCTGACCGGGCCGCAGCCGTCCTCGAACGCGCTCAAGCTCCTCGCGGAGATCGAGCTGGCGAAGGCCAAGCCGCTGTGGCGCATCCTTGTCTCGCTGAACATCCGCCATGTCGGCCCGGTCGCCGCCCGCGCCCTGGCGAACCACTTCGGGTCGCTCGACGCGATCAGGGCCGCCTCCCGCGAGGAACTCGCCCAGGTCGACGGGGTCGGCGGCATCATCGCCGACGCCGTCATCGACTGGTTCGAGGTCGACTGGCACCGGGACATCGTCGAAGCGTGGGCCCGCGCCGGCGTGCAGTTCCAGACCCCCGACCACCCCGGTCCGGGTTTCGCTGCGGCGGCAGGCGGAGTGCTCGCCGGGCTCACGGTCGTGGCCACGGGAGCCCTCGAGGGGTTCACGCGGGAGGAAGCCCAGGAGGCGATCATCGCGGCCGGCGGCAAGTCGGCCTCGAGCGTGTCGAAGAAGACCGACTACGTCGCGGCGGGGCCGGGTGCAGGCTCGAAGCTCGCCAAGGCGGAGCAGCTGGGCATCCCCGTGCTCGGCGCCGACGGCTTCCGCATCCTGGTCTCGGAAGGGCCCGCGGGGCTGATTTCTACCTCGGAATAGCCTCGGCCGACAGACAAAGGAGTATCCCCCACAATCGGGGGTGGACCGGCTCCCTGCCGCTGTTTTCCGGTCACTAGGCTGTGATCCTGAGACCTGAATTGGGCCCGCGAGGGCCCTCCTTCGGTCATGCGGGAGGGGACGTACCCGGTTTTGCTGTTTGACGTCGCAGCGGTTCTGGCAACCTCGCTCACACTCGGCAGGGTGAGCGAGCTCAGCGGTGTGCCCGAATTCGCGGCGACAAGCATCGCCGACGTCATGCCCACGCGGGTGTCGGATGTCCCCGCGGGCGGCGCGTCCTCCCCGCTCTGGCTCGACCTCTCGGCGCGGGTCGGAACATCCGTCGACGTTGCCACCCTCCCGACGCTCCGCGGGGCCGGACTCCTCGTCGGGATGTCCAGCCTCTCGCCGGGCGACCTGTCCACTTTCGCCGCGGCACACCCGGGGCAGATCGACGCGCTGCTGTCATCGCCGCCGTCGTCCACGGCGGTCACCGAGTGGTGGGCCGGCCTGGACGCCGACCGGCGGGCGACAATGGCGGGCGCCGTTCCGCAGCTCGTCGGCAACCTCGACGGCGTGCCGGCGCGGGAACGGGGTCTGGCGAACCGGCGCTACCTCGCGCACACTGTGGCCGAAGTCACCGATGCCCTGGCCACGGCGACCGGGCCGGAGCGCATTCGCCTGGAGGGCGAACTCGCGGTCCTGCACCAGGTCAGGGACGCGCTGCGGCCGAACGAGGACGGTCCCAGGCGGTCGCTGATTCTGCTGGACACCGCCGCCGGCGGGCGGGCGGCCATCGCGCTCGGGAACCCGGACACGGCCGACTATCTGAGCTACCTGGTTCCGGGAATGAATTACGGCGTGCGCGAGCAGCTGGTGAACTGGGCCACGACCGCCGACGACCTCTACGCCGAGCAGCGCGCGGTGCTCGCGCGCCGTGTCGCGCACGGCGGACCTCGGGCCACCGTCGCCACGATCGCGTGGATCGGCTACGAGACGCCCGACCTCTTCTCGGTCGGTGGCCTGGACCGGGCCGAGGCCGGTGCCGACTTCCTCGAGGATTCCTGGCTCGGCGTGCGCTCGGCCCGGGGCGCGGAACAGCCGTACATCTCCGTCTTCGGCCACTCCTACGGCTCGACGGTCTCGCTCGTTGCGCTCGCGCGCGGGTCGGTCGGCGTCGACGCCCTCGTCATGGTCGGCTCGCCGGGCAGCGGCATCCAGTCGGCAGCCGAGCTGGCCGTGGCCGGCGGCAACGTCTACGTCGGAGAGGCGGACTGGGATCCCGCCGTCAACAGCGCCTTCTTCGGCAGCGACCCCGGCGCGGCGTCGTACGGCGCGCACACCCTGGGCGTCGACGGGGCCAGGGACCGCGTCACCGGCGCGTGGCTCGACGGGGCGCTCGGCCACAACGGCTACTTCACCCCCGGCAGCGAGTCGCTGCACAACATGGCCTTGATCGGCACGGACAACGCGAAACTGGCCACCAGCGGCTCCGAATAGAATTGAGGCATCCACCTCGACGAACCGTACGGAGTTTCATGTCTGGAATCACGGCCGAGCAGGTTGCCCATTTGGCCAGCCTCGCCCGGATCGACCTCAGCCCGGAAGAGATCGCCAGTCTCACAATCGACCTGGGTCAGATCGTGGAGTCGGTGAAGAAGGTCCAGGAAGTGGCCACACCCGACGTCCCGGCGACAAGCCACCCGATGCCCCTGACCAACGTGTTCCGTGACGACATCGTCGTTCCCTCGTTGACGGTCGAGCAGGCGCTCTCCGGAGCCCCCGACCGCGACGGCGACAAATTCCGGGTGCCCCCGATCCTGGAAGAGGACTGACCATGACCGATCTCATCAAGCTGTCCGCCGCCGACCTCGGCGGCCTCCTCGCCAACGGTTCGGTCAGTTCCGTCGAGGTGACCCGCGCGCACCTCGACCACATCGCGGCCGTCGATACCGACCTGCACGCGTTCCTGCATGTGGCCGCGGATGCCGCTCTCGCCACGGCGGACCGGGTCGACGCCCGGCGCGCCGCGGGTGAGCAGCTCGGCCTGCTCGCCGGCGTGCCGATCGCGATCAAGGACGTGCTCGCCACCCGGGACATGCCGTCCACGGCCGGCTCGAAGATCCTCGAGGGCTGGATCCCGCCCTACGACGCCACGGTCGTCAAGCGGCTGCGCGACGCGCACCTGATCCCGCTCGGCAAGACCAACATGGACGAGTTCGCGATGGGCTCCTCCACCGAGCACTCCGCCTACGGCCCGACCCGCAACCCGTGGGACCAGGAACGGATCCCCGGCGGCTCCGGAGGCGGTTCGGCCGCCGCGGTCGCCGCCTTCGAGGCCCCGCTCGCGCTCGGCAGCGACACCGGCGGCTCCATCCGGCAGCCCGCGGCGGTCACCGGTTCCGTCGGGGTCAAGCCCACCTACGGCGGCGTCTCCCGCTACGGCGCCATCGCCCTCGCATCCTCGCTCGACCAGGTCGGCCCGGTCTCGCGCACGGTCTATGACGCCGCGCTCCTGCACGATGTCATCGGCGGTCACGACCCGCTCGACTCGACCTCCCTCACCGACCCGTGGCCGTCGATGGCCGCCGCCGCGCGCGCGGGCCTCGCCGACGGAGCCCTCACGGGTCTCCGCATCGGCGTCGTCAAGGAACTCAACGGCGAGGGCTTCCAGGCCGGCGTCACACAGCGCTTCACCGAGACACTCGCCCTGCTCGCCGCAGCGGGCGCGGAGATCAGCGAGGTGAGCGCCCCGAACTTCGAATACTCGGTCGCCGCGTACTACCTGATCCTGCCCGCCGAGGCATCCAGCAACCTGGCTCGCTTCGACTCGGTGCGCTTCGGGCTCCGGGAAAACCCCACCGACGGCCCGGTCACGATCGAACGCGTGATGGCCGCCACCCGCGACGCCGGCTTCGGCCCCGAGGTCAAGCGCCGCATCATCCTCGGTACCTACGCGCTCAGCACCGGGTATTACGACGCGTACTACGGCAGCGCGCAGAAGGTGCGCACCCTGATCCAGCGCGACTTCGACGCGGCCTTCGAGAAGGTCGACCTGCTCGTGTCGCCGAGCGCCCCGACCACGGCGTTCAAGTTCGGCGAGAAGCTGGCCGACCCGATGGCCATGTACCTCAACGACATCACGACGATCCCGGCGAACCTCGCCGGGATCCCCGGGATGAGCCTGCCGATGGGCCTGGCGCCCGAGGACGGCCTGCCGGTCGGCCTGCAGGTCATGGCGCCGGCGAAACAGGATGCCCGCCTCTACACGTTCGGTGCCGCGGTCGAGCAGCTGCTCGAAGCGCACTGGGGTCACACCCTGCTCAGCCGCGCTCCCGCGCTGGCGCCGGTGGAAATGTTCGCGAGCGAAGAAGGGGTCATCTGATGAAGAAGGCTGAATTGATGGACTTCGACAAGGCCCTCGAACTCTACGAGCCGGTGCTCGGCTTCGAGGTGCACGTCGAACTCAACACGAAGACCAAGATGTTCTGCGGCTGCGCCAACGAGTTCGGCCAGGGCGCCAACACGAACACCTGCCCGACCTGCCTCGGGCTGCCCGGCGGGCTGCCCCAGGTGAACCGGAAGGCGATCGAGTCGAGCATCCGCCTCGGCCTGGCGCTCGGCTGCGACATCGCCGAGACGTCCCGATTCGCCCGGAAGAACTACTTCTACCCGGACACGGCGAAGAACTTCCAGACCTCGCAGTACGACGAGCCGATCGCCTTCAACGGCTCGCTCACCATCGAACTCGAGAGCGGCCGGCAGGTCACCGTCGAGATCGAACGCGCCCACATGGAGGATGACGCCGGCAAGCTCACCCACAAGGGCGGTGCCACCGGCCGGATCCAGGGCGCCGACTACTCGCTCGTCGACTACAACCGCGGCGGCGTGCCGCTGGTCGAGATCGTCACGCAGATGATCGAGGGCGGCGAGGCGGACTCGCCCGAGATCGGCAAGACCTACGTTGCCGCCATCCGTGAGATCGTCAAGGCCCTGGGCGTGTCCAACGCCCGGATGGAAGAGGGCAACGTGCGCTGCGACGCGAACGTGTCCCTCCGCCCGCGCGGCTCGAACATCCTCGGCACGCGCACCGAGACCAAGAACGTCAACTCGCTGCGCTCGGTCGAACGGGCCGTGCGGTACGAGATCCAGCGCCAGGCCGCCCTGTTGTCGGCCGGCGGAACCATCACCCAGGAAACCCGCCACTGGCACGAAGACACCGGCCGGACCTCCGCCGGGCGCCCCAAGTCCGACGCCGACGACTACCGCTACTTCCCCGAGCCCGACCTCGTGCCCGTCGCGCCGTCGCGCGAATGGGTCGAGGAGCTGCGGGCGACCCTGCCCGAGCCTCCGGCCGCCCGCCGCAAGCGCCTCCAGGCCGACTGGGGCTTCGCGAACCTCGAATTCCAGGATGTCGTCAACTCGGACCTGCTCGACGCCGTCGAAGCGACCATCGCGGCCGGGGCATCCGCGCAGGCCGCCCGCAAGTGGTGGACGGGTGAGGTGGCCCGGCTCGCGAACGTCGCCGGTGTGGCCGCCGACTCACTCGTGCAGCCGCACCAGGTGGCCGCGCTGATCGAACTCGTCGAGGCAGGCACGCTGACCGACCGCCTCGCCCGCCAGGTGCTCGAAGGCGTCATCGCCGGCGAAGGAACCCCGCTCGAGGTCGTGGACAGCCGCGGCCTCGCCGTGGTCTCCGACGACGGCCCGCTGATCGCGGCCATCGACGAGGCCCTGGCCTCGCAGCCCGATGTGCTCGCGAAGATCCGCGACGGCAAGGTGCAGGCCGCCGGCGCGGTCATCGGCGCCGTCATGAAGGCGATGAGGGGCCAGGCCGACGCGGCGCGTGTGCGCGAGCTTGTGCTTGAACGCGCCGGATCGGCCGAGTAGCCGCAGTGTCGACCGGGCGAGCGGCACGCGAGGCCGAGATCCGTCGCTGGCGGCGGTACCTGGCCGACGAACAGGCGGAGGCCTCGGTCTACCGTGACCTCGCCGGGCGCAGGTCGGGCGAGGAGCGCGACATCCTGCTCGCCCTGGCCGAGGCCGAGGGCCGGCACGAGGCGCACTGGCGCGATCTGCTCGGTGACGACGTCGGGGCGCCGCGCAAGGGCGCCCTGCGCACCCGGATGCTCGGCTTCCTGGCCCGCCGGTTCGGCTCGGTGTTCGTGCTCGCGCTGGCGCAGCGGGCGGAATCCGGCTCGCCCTACGGCGCCGACGCGGACGCGACCGACGCGATGGCCGCCGACGAACGCATCCATGAGGAAGTCGTGCGCGGCCTGGCCGCCCGGGGGCGCCAGCGCCTCTCCGGCTCGTTCCGGGCCGCGGTCTTCGGAGTCAACGACGGCCTGGTGAGCAACCTGGCGCTCGTGCTGGGTGTCGGGGCGGCCGGGATGCCGGCCGCCACCATCCTCTTCACCGGTGTCGCGGGACTTCTGGCCGGCGCCCTGTCGATGGCTGCGGGCGAATTCGTCTCGGTGCGGTCGCAGCGTGAACTGCTCGAGGCCTCCAGCCCGAGCCCGTCGAACACGAGCGACCTGGGCCACCTCGACCTCGGGGCGAACGAACTGACCCTGGTCTACCGGGCACGGGGGATGAGCCCGGAGAAGGCGGAGATCCACGCGCGGGAGGTGCTGCGCACCATCACGATCGCGACCGGGCCGGTGGACATGGACGCCCCGGCGAGCGAGCCCGTCGACGAGCACGAAACCGTGGGCACCGCCGTGGGCGCGGCCCTCTCGAGCTTCTGTTTCTTCGCTTCGGGAGCGGTGCTCCCTCTGCTTCCCTACCTCTTCGGGCTCAGCGGAGCGACGGCCATGATCGGCGCCGCAGTACTCGTCGGGCTGGCCCTGCTCGCGACCGGCGCCATCGTGGGACTCCTGTCGGGCGGCCCGCCGCTGCGCCGGGCGCTCCGCCAGCTGGGCATCGGCCTGGGCGCCGCGGCCGTCACCTACGCGCTCGGGCTCATCGTCGGCGGATAGCGCGGCGCGGGCAGCGAAACAAACGGCGCTCTAGCGCTGGGCGGGCCGCGCGACCAGGGCGAGGCCGGTGCCCGGGCACCACACGACCTCGTGCCCGTCGCCCAGCCGAACGGCCGGGCCGGTGTCGGCCGGGCCGGTGTCCTCGCCGCCGCGCAGCGCTCCGGCGAGGCCGTCCAGACGCAGCAGCGCCCCGGTGGCCAGGTGCACATCCGTCGACAGCAGCACCCGTCCGGATGCGTTGACGAGCGTCACCGGGGTGCCGAGGGCGGCCAGCCGGGGGAGGAGGGCCCGCTCCACATCCTCGACGTACAGGTCGGCGCCCACCACCCCGACCACCGCCCGGCCGTGCCGCACCGGCACCGTGAGGGTGAGGGTGTAATCGTCGGTGCACAGGTAATCCACGTAGGGACCCGTGATGTGCCGCGCCCCGGTGGTCACCGGCACGCGCCACCACTCCAGGGTGGTGTAGTCACGGAAGTTCTCCTCCGCGCTGTCTTCGACGGCGTCGAGGCGGCGGACGCCCGGGGCAGCGGCCCCGACCCCGAAGGTGTTGCGGTCGCCGAGCCACCAGGCGAGGTGCCACTCGGCGTCCCGGAGGAAACCGGGGGCGGCGACGAAGCCGGCACCGATGACGCACCCGTGCTCGCTGGCGAACTCGCGGAGCACCAGGCCCTCAACCAGGGCGTCGAGCTCCGCGCGGGTGACCTCGCCGCCGCGTGACTCGAGGAAGTCCTGGGTCGCGTCGCGCCAGTGCTCCAGCCGCAGGAAGACGGAGTTGAAGTGCTCGCCGACCGCGGCAATGCCGTCGGCGATCGATGTGCGGGTCAGGGCATTCACCGGGTCATTCCTCTTCCTTGGGGCCGTTGGTCGGCCCGGCCGTGTTCTCGGCCGTCGTCTCAAGGACGGCCTTGGCTTCGATCAGCCACTCGATGGCATCCGTGATCTGGAGCACGGAGAGCCGCCTGGCGGTCTCGCCGTCCTGGTCCGCGATCGCTGCCACAATACCGCGTTGGGTCTCCCGGCACCGGGCGCGGTAGTCAGGGTTGCGCAGGCACAGCCAGAGCAGGGGGCCGAATTCGGACTGCAGCCTGAGTTCTTCGCGAACGAGCCGCGCCGACTGGCTCAGGGCGGAGACCTCCAGCCGGAACGTTCCCTGCGCCCGCCGCGCGGCGCCCTCCTGCACAATGTCGGCCGATTCCACGATGCGGCGGAGGTTGTCGACGTCGCTGTCCGAGGCCCGATCCGCGGCGAGCTCCGCGGTCATGGCCGCGATGGCGGCGTAGTGCGCGCCCAGGTCCCGCAGCTGCACCCGGGACAGGCCGAGGAGCCGTTCGTCCTGCAGGCGACCGTGCCCGGCTCCGGCATAGGTGACGAAACTCCCGCCCCCGCGCCCGCGCTTGGTCTCCACGAGGCCCTTGCGCCGCAGCGCGTCGAGCGCCTCGCGCGCGGTCACCGTGGCCACGCCAAACTGGCGCGCGAGCAGGGATTCGGTCGGCAGGCGTTCGCCGTCGGCCAGGATCCCGAGCACGATCGCGTCGGTGAGACGTTGCGCGACCAGCTCTGCCCGTCCGGCGCCCTCGAGGGGCGCGAAGACGGCCGCGTGCGTGACCGTGCGGGGGCGGATGGACTGGGGCATATTGGATACTCTTCCGGAGTTGTGACACGACCGTAACATCTGCGGCTGCCGAAAAGACATCTAACTCCATATGATTTATCTCAGAGTGAGCTAGGAGGCCACGTGAGCGCGGAATACCCCGCTATCCGGTTGACCGGATTGACCAAGGTCTTCGGCACGGCCACCGCCGTCGACCACGTGGACCTCGACATCGCAGAGGGGGAGTTCTTCTCGATGCTGGGGCCGTCCGGCTCGGGCAAGACGACCGTGCTGCGCCTCATTGCCGGCTTCGAGCAGCCCACGTCCGGCACGATCTCGCTGTTCGGGCAGGACGTGACCCAGCGTGCGCCGTTCGACCGTGACGTCAATACGGTCTTCCAGGACTACGCGCTCTTTCCGCACATGAGCGTGCTCGAGAATGTCGCGTACGGACTCCGGGTGCGCGGCGTCTCCAAGCGGGACCGCCTGGCCCGGGCGCGCGAGGCGCTCGACACCGTGCGCCTCGGCGGATTCGGCGACCGCAAGCCCAGCCAGCTTTCCGGCGGGCAGCGGCAGCGTGTGGCGCTCGCCCGCGCCACGGTCGTCAGGCCCAAGGCGCTGCTCCTGGACGAGCCGTTGGGCGCGCTGGACCTGAAGCTCCGCGAGCAGATGCAGGTCGAGCTGAAGGAACTCCAGCGCGACCTCGGGATCACCTTCATCTTCGTCACCCACGACCAGGAGGAAGCCCTCACCCTGAGCGACCGGATCGCGGTGTTCAACGACGGCAGGATCGAGCAGCTCGGAACCCCCGCGGAGATCTACGACCGGCCCGTCTCCCCGTTCGTCGCGGCGTTCGTGGGCACCTCCAACGTCTTCGACGACGAGGTGTCCCATCGTCTGTTCGGCCACGGTGGCCTGCATTCCCTGCGGCCGGAGAAGATCTCGATCGGCTCGGAGGCGTCACCGCCCGCAGCGGATCGGACGGCCACGGGCACGCTGGCCGAGGTCATCTACGTCGGCAGCAGCACACGGCTGATCGTTGACCTCGATGCCGGCAAGCGCATCACGGTCCTCGAGCAGAACGACGCCCACCGTGTGGGCGAAGACCAGCGCGGCTCGCGCGTCAGTGTCGGGTGGAACGACGTCGACGTCGTCGACCTCGAACCCGCAATCACACACCAGTAGAAGGATGGAGAACGCTATGAAACGCTATTCAGAAAACCGCAGGGGGCGCCTGCCATCGGCCGTCCTCACCGGTCTGGCAATTGCCTCGGTCGCCGTGCTCACCGCCTGCGGCACCACGCAGGGCGGCGGCGGCGGCAGCGAGGGCCCGAAGGCCGCCGACGAGCTCGGGAAGACCGAAGGCGCCGTGTCGATCCTCGCCTGGCCCGGCTACGTCGAGGACGGCAGCAACGACCCGGCGGTGGACTGGGTGAGCGCCTTCGAAGACGAGACCGGCTGCAAGGTCACAAGCAAGACCTACGGCACCTCGGACGAGGCCTTCAACCTGATGAAGACCGGCGAGTACGACGTGGTCGCGGCCTCGGGCGATGCATCGCTGCGACTCGTCGCCGCCGGCGACGTGGCCCCGGTCAACACCGACCTGATCCCCAACTACGAGGGCATCTACGACTTCCTCAAGATGCAGTCGTGGAACAGCGTCGACGGGGTCTCGTACGGCATCCCGCACGGCTACGGCGCCAACCTGCTCATGTACAACACGGAGGCCGTGACACCGGCCCCCACGTCGTGGGACGTCGTGTTCGACAAGTCCTCCGAGTACAAGGGCAAGGTGACCGCCTATGACTCGCCGATCTACATCGCGGATGCCGCGGTGTACCTGATGGCCCACCAGCCGGACCTGGGCATCGAGAACCCCTACGCCCTCGATGAGACCCAGCTGGCCGCGGCCGTCGAGCTGCTCAAGGAGCAGCGCGTCAACATCGGCGAGTACTGGTCCGACTACCTCAAGGAGATCCAGGCCTTCGAGACCGGCGACACCGTCGTCGGGACCACCTGGCAGGTCATCCGCAACTCCCTCGCCGAGGGAACCAAGGCCGAGGTGGTTCTGCCCGAGGAGGGCGTGACCGGCTGGTCGGACACCTGGATGATCGCATCCGAGGCGACGAACCCGAACTGCGCGTACGAGTGGCTGGACTACATCGCGAGCCCCGAGGCGAACGCGCAGGCAACCGAGTACTTCGGTGAGGCGCCGTCGAACCAGGCTGCCTGCGACTTCCGCTCGGAGGGCTCCTGCGAATCCTTCCACGCCGGAGACGCCGACTACGCGTCGAAGATCTGGTACTGGTCGACCCCGATCGCCGAGTGCCTGGACGGTCGCACCGATGTGGAGTGCACGGACTACTCCGCCTGGACGACGGCCTGGCAGGAAATCAAGGGCTAGGCAGGCCCGATCAGGCCCAGCAGACGGAAGGACGAAGAACAATGACGGTCGACGCAACGGCGCCACCCGGCAAACGGATGACGGTACCGCCGCCCAGGGACACCCTGGGCCGGCGGGGCTCGGTCTTCCTCAGCCGGCACCGACGCCTGCGACTGACCCTGCTGCTCTCCGCCCCTCTGTTCTGGCTGGGCCTGATCTACATCGTTGCCCTGGTCGCGCTGCTGATCACCTCCCTGTGGACCGTCGACACGTTCACCGGGCAGATCTCCCAGACCTGGACCCTCGAGAACATCATCACCGTCCTCACCGGTTCGCTGTACCAGACGGTCACGGTCCGCACGGTCGGCGTTGCCCTGCTCGTCACGATCGTCGACATCGTGATCGCCCTTCCCATCGCGTTCTACATGGCCAAAGTGGCCAGCCCGCGCATGCAGCGCATCCTCGTCATCGCCGTACTGATGCCGCTGTGGGCGAGCTACCTGGTCAAGGCGTACGCCTGGCGGTCGGTGCTGTCCCAGGAGGGCATCCTGAACTGGCTGCTCGCCCCGTTCGGCGGGGAGAGCCCCGGGTACGGCCTGCCGGCGACGATCATCACCCTGTCTTACCTGTGGCTGCCGTACGTGATCCTGCCGATCTACGCCGGTCTCGAACGTGTTCCCGACTCGCTGCTCGAGGCGTCCAGCGACCTCGGCGGCAAGACGGTCTCGACCCTGCGCCTGGTCGTGCTCCCGATCATCTGGCCGGCCATCATCGCCGGCTCGATCTTCAGCTTCTCGCTCTCGCTCGGCGACTACATCACCGTGAACATCGTCGGCGGAGCCAACCAGCTCCTGGGCAACCTCGTTTATACCAACGTGGGCGCCGCCAACAACCTGCCGCTCGCCGCGGCGATCGCCCTCATCCCCATCGTCATCATCTTCGGCTACCTCGCCACGGTGCGGCGCACGGGCGCCCTGGAAAACCTGTAGGAGACACGATGAGACTGAGTCGAGCGGCGCGTGGCATCCTGGGCGGACTGACCGTGCTCGTGCTGGCGGGCATCTACCTGCCCCTGTTCGTCGTGTTCGTGAACTCGTTCAGCACCAGCACGAGCCTCAGCTGGCCGCCGCCGGGCTTCACCCTCGAATGGTGGGCGAAGGCGTTCCGCAGCGAGGGGGCACTGGACGCGCTGGTGACCAGCGTGCAGATCGCCTCCGTCTCCACGCTCATCGCGCTCGTGCTGGGGACGCTCATCTCCCTGGCCCTGCAGCGGTACTCCTTCTTCGGACGCGAGGCCGTCAGCCTGCTGGTGATCCTCCCGATCGCCCTGCCCGGCATCATCACCGGTATCGCGCTGAACAACGCCTTCCGCACCATCCTCGGCGTGCAGCTGTCGATCTACACGGTGATCGTCGCCCATGCCACGTTCTGCATCGTCACCGTGTTCAACAACGTGATCGCGCGTCTCCGGCGGCTGGGAACGAGCATCGAGGACGCGTCCGCAGACCTCGGCGCCGGCCTGTGGACCACGTTCCGGCTGATCACCTTCCCCCAGCTGCGCTCGGCGCTTTTCGCCGGCGGTCTCCTCGCCTTCGCGCTCAGCTTCGACGAGATCATTGTGACGACCTTTACCGCGGGAGCCGGGGTGAAGACCCTGCCCCTCTGGATCCTGGACAACCTCTTCAGGCCGAACCAGGCCCCCGTCGTCAACGTCATCGCCGTGGTGCTCGTCATCGTGTCGATCATCCCGATCTACATCGCCCAGCGCATTGCCGGGGCGGAGAAGATCGTGCGCTGAGGCCGACCGCCGAGGCCGGCGCGTGAGCCGGTGTGCGGCCCCGCCCCCGGTGGGTTAGGGTCATCCTGATGAGCAGGCAGGACGGCAGCAACCGAGAGGTCACGACCACCCCGGTCGATGACTCCCGAGCGACCATGCTGCACGTCGACCTGGACGCGTTTTTCGCCTCGGTCGAGCTCCTCGACCACCCCGAACTCGTCGACAGGCCGGTCGTGGTGGGCCACCGCTCCGGCCGGTCGGTCGTGACCGCGGCCAACTATGTCGCCCGGCGGTACGGCGTGAATTCGGCCATGCCGATGGCCCTTGCGCTGCGCCGCTGTCCCGACGCAGTCGTGCTGGAGCCGCATATGAGCCGCTACCAGGACTTCTCCCGGCGCGTCATGGCCATCTTCAACGATGTGACCCCGCTGGTGGAACCGCTCGGGATCGACGAGGCGTTCCTCGACGTGGCCGGGGCCCGGCGCATCCACGGCTCTCCCGCCGAGATCGGCGCGCTGATCCGGCGGCGGGTGGAGACCGAGACCGGGCTCACCTGCTCGGTCGGGGCCGCGTCCACGAAATTCGTCGCAAAGCTCGCGTCCGGCCGGGCGAAACCCAATGGCCTGCTCGTCATCCCCGCCGACGACACGATCGCCTTCCTGCATCCGCTGCCGGTCGGCGCGCTCTGGGGCGTCGGGGCGACCACCGAGCAGACCCTCCTGCGGCTCGGCTTGAAGCGGATCGGCGATATCGCGAACACCCCGTTGTCCGTGCTCCAGGCCGGGGTCGGGGAGGCGGCCGGCCGCAAGCTGCACGACCTCGCCTGGGGGCGTGACCCTCGCGCCGTCAGCGTGGACCGCGAGGAAAAGAGCATCGGCCATGAGGTGACCTTCGAACACGACGTGACGGATGTCGCCCGCCTGCGCAGCGAGATTCTCCGGCAGGCGGATGCGGTGGCCGCCCGCCTCCGCGGCGCCGGCCTCGTGGGCCGCACGGTCGTGCTGAAGGTGCGTTACGCCGACTTCAGCACGGTCACCCGCTCGCGCACCCTGCCCGAGCCCACCAACGTGGGCCGGCGCATCTACGAGGAGGTCGTCGCCGTCTTCGACGCCCTTGCGGCCTCCGGAATCCGGGTGCGGCTGATCGGGGTGCGCGTGGAGCAGCTGGGATCCGGGGACGGAGCGGGCCTCGGCCTGTGGGATCCCGACGACGACTGGCGCGAGGCGGAACTCGCCGTTGACACTGTGACCGCGCGCTTCGGGCGTGGCGCGGTGAAGCCGGCCTCGCACCTCAAACCCGACAGGGGGTAACCTGAGCGGCATGACCAACCTTGTGCTGAAGCTCGCAGAAAATGCTCGATCCGTCGGTGTGCGATCGGCCTACGGCGATCCGATCCAGGTGGAGGGAGTCACGCTCGTCCCGGTGGCTCTCGTCCAGTATGGTTTCGGCGGCGGTGACGCCGGGGAGACCGAAGGCGGGGCCGCGGGCGGTGGCGGCGGCGGGATGTCCGTGCCGATCGGCGCCTACGTCAAGACGGGCAACACCGTGCGTTTCGACCCGAACGTCGTCTCGTTGCTCGTGGTGGCGATCCCGTTCGTCTGGGTCGCCGGCCACGCGCTTTCGCGCGTGATCCGCGCACTGAAGAAGTAGCCGCGCCGGGGAAGTGAGCCGCGCCGGGGATTGGCCGCGCCGCCGGTCAGCCGGCGGGTGCTTCCCGGCCCGGCTCGGGCAGGAAGACGTCGGGAACCCCGTCGAGGTCGGCGTCCGTGTTCTCTTTCTCCTGGATCCGGCGGTAGTGGCGGTTCCTCGCGCGCAGCAGCCCGGTGGCCAGCAGCGCCGCCAGCAGCGAGCCCGTGAGGATCGCCACCTTGGCGTGGTCGTCCTCCGCACTCCCGTGGCCGAATGCGAGCTCGCTGATCAACAGGGAGACCGTGAACCCCACCCCGGCGAGCACGGCCACTCCGACGATGTCCACCCAGGCCAGGTCAGGGTCGAGCGAGGCCCTGGTGGTCTTCGTCACCAGCCAGGTGGCGAGCAGGACCCCCACCGGCTTGCCGAGAACGAGCGCCGCCATGATGCCGAGGGCAACCGGGTCCGTCAGCGCATCCACCAGGCCCTGGCCGCCGCCGATGGCGACGCCGGCCGAGAAGAACGCGAAGATCGGCACGGCCACCCCCGCCGACAGCGGGCGGAAACGGTGTTCAAAGGATTCGGCCAGTCCCGCGCCGTCGCCGGTGCCGCCGTCCCGGCCGCGGGCCAGCACCGGAACGGCGAAGCCGAGGAGAACCCCGGCAACGGTCGCGTGGATGCCCGAACCGTGCACGAGCGCCCAGGTCATGGCGCCCAGCGGCAGCAGAATGAGCCACGCCGCGAACGCCCGCGCCACGAAGAACTTCGAGTATCGATGCGCCAGGAACGCGTAGAGGGCCAGGGGCAGCACCGCGAGCAGCAGCGGGACGACCTGGATGTCGGCGGAGTAGAAGAGCGCGATGATCACGATCGCCAGCAGGTCGTCCACGACGGCGAGGGTCAGCAGGAAGATGCGCAGGGCGCTCGGCAGGTGGGAACCGATGACGGCCAGGACGGCGACGGCGAAGGCGATGTCGGTGGCCGTGGGGATGGCCCAGCCGCGCAGGGCGCCGGCCCCGCCGCCGAGGTTGATCGCGACGAAGACCAGTGCCGGGATGATGACCCCGCCGACCGCGGCCGCGACGGGCACGACGGCACGGCTGACGACGCGCAGTTCGCCGGCCACGAATTCACGTTTGAGCTCCAGCCCGGCCAGGAAAAAGAAGATGGCCAGGAGGCCGTCCGCGGCCCAGGTGCCGAGACTGAGGCTCAGGTGCCACGGTTCATAGCCGACCTCAAAGTCGCGGAGGGCGAAGTAGAAGGGCGCGGCCGGGGTGTTGGCCAGGACCAGCGCGACAACGGTTGCGGCCAGCAGCAGGGCGCCGCCCACGGTCTCCTTGCGCAGGATCGACGCGACGCGCAGGTACTCGGGGTAGCTGCTGCGGCCGAAGATCCGGGCCCTGGCGGAAGGCTGTGGGGTGAGCGATGGTTGAGTCACAGGGGAAATCCTCTGGGTTTCGGCACACGTTCTGCGTTCGAGTTCCGGGCGCACTGAATGAAATGCCGACCAGACTTCCCGGCTCACCAGTATCCAGCGTACACGCGGCTAGGGCGTGTCTCCTAATCGAATCGTGATTCGTTTGGGAGGGTGGAGGGATGTCTCGTACTGCTTTGCTGACCGATCACCAGTGGGCTCGGATCGAAT
>NZ_SOHC01000082.1:0-47634 GCF_004403955.1 Cryobacterium sp. TMT1-2-1 | reverse complement strand
CGGCAGGAACAACGCCTGGCCCATGGCCGCGCTGAACCCGGCCTGCAGCGCCTCCGGGAGGCCTCCGGCTCCGGCCGTGCCGCCCTGCGCCGCCGCGCCAGCACCCGCGGGCAGCTCGGCCGAGAGGCGCGCCTGCATGATGGCCGCGATGCCGGCGCTGCCGAGCACGGCGCCCACCTGGCGGGTCGTGTTGTAGACGCCGGATCCGGCACCCGCGTCCCGGGGCGGCAGGTTGCGCGTCGCGGTGGTCGCCAGCGGCGCCCAAATGCCCGCGCTCGCGAACCCGAGCAGGGACAGCGGCAGGAGGAGGTGCCAGATCGGGACATCCTCGGTCAGGATCGAACCGAGCCAGAACAGCGAGCCGGACAGGAAGACCAGGCCGACGAGCGCAATGTACTTGGGGTTCATCCGGTCAACGAGCTTGCCGACGACAGGGGCGAGTGCGCCGGTGATCACGGCCATCGGAACGAAGAGCAGGGCCGACTGGGTGGGGGTGAGCCCGCGCACCGTCTGCGCGTAGATCATCAGCGGGATCGCCATCCCGGTGAAGGCGAAGCCCACCGTGGTGATGGCGAGGTTGGAGAGCGAGAAGTTGCGTTCGGCGAACAGGCCGAGCGGAAGCAGCGGTTCGCCCTTCTGCACCGCCTGCCAGATCACGAAGCCGGCCAGCACGAAGATGCCCGCGAAGATGAGTCCGAGCACGGTGAACGGGCCGGAGATGAGGCCCCAGTCGTAGCGCGGGCCCTCCTGGATTCCGAAGACGATGAGGAACATGCCGACGGCGCTGAGCACGACGCCGAGCAGGTCGAAGCGGTGCTGGTGGGTGGTGAGGGTCGGCACGAGCCGCCAGGCCAGGATGAACGCGACCACGCCGACAGGAGCGTTGATGAAGAAGATCCACTCCCAGCCGGCCGCGTCGACGAGCACGCCGCCGAGGATCGGCCCGGCGAGCGTGGCGACGCCGGCGACGGCGCCCCACAGGCCCATGGCCTGGCCGCGGCGATCCGGCGGGAAGATGCGCGTGATCACGGCCATGGTCTGCGGCGTCATCAGCGCCGCGCCGAGCCCCTGCACCACGCGGGCCACGATGAGCATGGTGATGTCCCCGGAGAGGCCGCACCAGACGGATGCCGCGGTGAAGATCACGAGGCCGCCCAGGTACATGTTCTTCGGGCCGAACCGGTCGCCGAGCCGGCCGGTGATCAGCAGCGGCACCGCGTAAGCGAGCAGGTAGGCGCTCGTCACCCAGATCACCGCGTTGATGTCCGCGTCCAGCCCGGTCATGATCGCCGGGGTGGCGACGGACACGATGGTGCTGTCGACGAGGATCATGAAGAATCCGATGACGAGCGCCCAGAGCGCCGGCCACGGTTTCGTGACGTTTTCCATGTGCTCGGGTCCTTGCTGGAGAGAGTGGGATCGAGGTCTCGCTGACCAACTTCAGTAGCGTACGCGCAGTTGCGAGAGAATGGAGCCGTGACCGCATCCAGCCAGCCGACCGCATCCGCCGCCCTCGACCTTCCGGGCTGGCGGCACGCCTACTCGGGCAAGGTACGCGACCTCTACGTTCCGGACGGAGCGCCGGACCTCGCGGCCGCCGAACGCGTGCTCGTCGTGGCCAGCGACCGGGTGAGCGCGTTCGACCACGTGCTCGAGCCGGGCATCCCGGGCAAGGGCGAGCTGCTCACGACCCTCAGCCTCTGGTGGTTCGACCGGCTGACGGGGGTACCGAACCACCTGCTGCCCGAGCACACCCTGTCCGGGAGCCTGATCCCGGCCGCCGTCGCCGGCCGCGCCATGCTCTGCAAGACCCTCGACATGTATCCGGTCGAATGCGTCGTGCGCGGCTACCTCACCGGCTCCGGCTGGAAGGAATACCAGGCCTCGCAGACGGTGTGCGGCATCCCGCTGCCGGCCGGCCTGCACGACGGCGACCGCCTGCCGGAGCCCATCTACACGCCGGCCTGGAAGGCTCCGCTGGGCGCGCACGACGAGAATATCTCCTTCGAGCGCACGGTCGAGCTGGTCGGGGCGGATGCCGCGGCCGAGCTGCGCGCCCTCTCGCTCGAGATCTTCGGCCGGGCATCCGCGATCGCGGAGGATGCCGGCCTGATCCTCGCCGACACGAAGTTCGAGTTCGGCGCCGACCGGGAGACCGGGCTGACCCGGCTCGCCGACGAGGTGCTCACGAGCGACTCGAGCCGCTACTGGGATGCCGCGGCGTGGCGCTCCGGCCGGACGCCGGCCGAGCGCATGGCCAGCTTCGACAAGCAGATCGTGCGCGACTGGCTCGCCGCACACTGGGACCAGTCCGGAGAGCCGCCGCTGCTGCCGGCCGAGATCGTGGAGCAGACCGCTTCCCGCTACCGGGAGCTGCTGGAGCGGCTGACCGGGGCGTAGCGCCGGCCCCTCGCCGTTTCCGCTGGGTGCCGGACCCCGGCGGCGCGGATGCTCGGATGCGCTCCGGGCGGGGGGCCGGGTAGCCTGCTGCTCATGCGAATCAAGATGTGCAGCATCCATGTCGACGACCCGGCGGCGGCCTTCGAGTTCTACACGCGCACCCTCGGCTTCGAGGAGCTGGTCGTGATGCCCGACTACCTGCTGTACGTGGTGAAGTCGCCCGACGACCCTGACGGGGTCGGCCTGCTCCTCGAGCCGAGCGACAACCCGGTCGCGAAGGCGTACCAGCAGGGTGTGCACGCCCTCGGGCTGCCGGCGATCGTCTTCGGCACCCCCGACGTGCGGGCCGAACACGAGCGGCTGCGCGCCCTCGGCGTGCGTTTCACCGCCGAGCCGACGACGGATCCGGCCGGCACCACGGCGGTCTTCGACGACGGATGCGGCAACCTGATCCAGCTCCACCAGGACTAGCCCGAGTACCGGGCGGGGCGGGGCGGGGAATAGGGCAGGCCCGCGGAATACGGCGGGGGCGGCATCCGTTACTGGTGTCGTGACTACTCGATCTGCAAACGACCTGCTGGCCGCCGACACAGGGATGGGCGCGGTGACCCTGCGCGTCGGCAACCTCGACGCGATGATCGCCTACTACCGCGACGCCGTCACCCTCGAGCTGCAGAGCCACGACGGCCCGGTCGCCGTGCTCGGCCGTGGGACCACGCCGATCGTGATCCTGCAGCACGCACCCGAGCTGGCCGCGCCGGAGCCTCGCTCGGCCGGACTGTTCCACACGGCCATCCTGTTCGACACCCAGGCGCAGCTCGCCGCGGCGGTCTACTCGGTCGGCACGAGGCATCCGGGCAGCTTCACCGGCAGCGCGGACCACCTGGTCAGCCAGGCCTTCTACTTCACCGACCCCGAGGGCAACGGCATCGAGCTCTACTGGGACCGCGACCGGTCCGCCTGGAGCTGGACCCACGGACAGGTCGAGATGGACACCCTCCACCTCGACCCGAACGCGTTCATCTCGGAGCACCTCACCGAGGAGGGACA
Source organism: Cryobacterium sp. TMT1-2-1 (assembly GCF_004403955.1). Taxonomy (NCBI): domain Bacteria; kingdom Bacillati; phylum Actinomycetota; class Actinomycetes; order Micrococcales; family Microbacteriaceae; genus Cryobacterium; species Cryobacterium sp. TMT1-2-1. Next base: position 44,184 of record NZ_SOHC01000082.1, on the reverse strand, counting down.
GGCCCACCCGTCGTTCGGCAACGCCATCGTCGGGCACGTGCACCTGTCCGTCGGCGATGTCGGAAGCGCCCGGGCGTTCTACGTGGACAAGCTCGGCTTCGAGGCCACCGCCACGTTGGGCCCGTCCGCGCTGTTCGTGTCGGCCGGCGGCTACCACCACCACATGGCGATGAACACCTGGAACAGCGCGGGCTCGGGCAAGCGGCGCCTGGCGCTCGGCCTCGGCGAGGTCGACATCATCGTGCCCACCGGCGACGACCTCGGCGCGCTCGGCGAACGGATGTCCCACTTCCGCGTGCAGACCCGCCACGACGGTCAGACCCTCAGCTTCGACGACCCCTGGGCGAACCAGATCACCGTCCGCACGGCGTAGGCGCGAGTCGCCCCGCGCCGAGTTGGCCCGTTCCGGTCGAGTTTGATCGGCACACCAGGCAAACTCGACCGCAAGTGGCAAGGTCGGCGCACCGATGCCGCGGCGTCGCGTCGTTCCCAGGCCGCCGAGAGTCGCCGTTTACGCCGAGGTGACCCGGTAGAACAGCGACACTCGGCGTAAACGGCGACTTTGGGCGAACGCGGGGCGGGGCGCGGCTAGGCGGCGGGGACCGCGACCGGCGCCTCAACGGGCACGTCGGGCAGCGCGTTGGCCTTCGCGACCTCGCCGAGCCAGGCGAGGCTCGGCTTGGGGGTGCGCACGAACGTCTCCCGGTCGACCGCGATGAGCCCGAACGTCGGGCGGAATCCGCTCGCCCACTCGTAGTTGTCCAGGGCGCTCCAGTGCAGGTAGCCGAGCACGTCGATGCCGTCGTCCATGGCCGCCTTCAGCCCGCGCAGGGCGCCGTCGGCGTAGGCGATCCGGCGGGTGTCGTCGGCCGTGGCGATGCCGTTCTCGGTGACCATGACCGGCACGTGCCCGCTCAGCTCCCAGGCAGCGCGCACGCCGAGTTCGAGCGCCGGCGGGAAGAACTCCCAGCCGGTCAGCGTGGTCTCGACGTCGCCCCGAACCGGGATGGGGCCGTCCGGGCCGATGAACGTGCGCGTGTACGCCTGCACGCCGATGAAGTCGTCGCCGCGGGCGTTCTCGAGGTACCAGTCGTCGCTCGGGTAGGCGTATTCGCGCAGCTTCTCGTCCGCGCCGGGCTCGCCCGTGGAGTGGAAGGCCTGGGTGGCGACGGTCCAGCCGGACTTGAGCCCGCTGACCGAGGACAGCACCTCGCGCGAGCGTTTGTGCGACTCGAGCAGGGCATCCGCCACCTGCAGGTCGGGCCGCGGCAGGCCGAACGCGACCAGGTTCGCGGCGGTCTCCCCGCCGGCGAGCATGGCCGCGATGTTCGGCTCGTTGATCGTGCAGACGTAGTCGACGCCCTCGGCGACGATCGGCAGCGCGGCCTCGGTGAAGCGGGCGAACAGGTCGGGCGCGTCGGGGTTGCGCCAGAAGCCGCGCGCGAACATCCACTGCGGCACGGTGAAGTGCATCAGGGTCACGACGGGGTTCAGGCCGAACTCGTGGGCGGTGTCGACCATGCGCCGGTAGTGGTCGATCTCGGCGCGGGAGACTTCGCCGGGCGCCGGCTCGATCCGGCTCCACTCGATGCTGAAGCGGTAGGAGTTCAGGCCGGCATCCGCGAGCAGCTTCATGTCCTCGCGGTAGCGGTGGTAGCTGTCCATCGCGTCGCCGCTGGGCTCGACGATCTGCGTGCCGGCGGCGTGCTCCTTGACCCACCAGTCGTTGTTGACGTTGTTGCCCTCGACCTGGTGCGCGGCGGTCGCGGCGCCCCAGAGGAATCCGTCGGGAAAGTTCTGCATGGTGCTCCTTGTCATCTGGGCTGCCCGGGTTCCGGGCGTGCCCTGCTGTCGGTGGGGTCGGGCGCTGCGGGCGCCTGGCGCCCCCAGAAGTCGTGGAGCACGGCGGCGGTCGCGCCGGGGTTCTCGCGCTGCGGCGAGTGTGCGGCTCCGGGGATGACCAGGTAGGGCGCGTCCAGCCGGGCGGCCATGGCGCGTTGCCAGTCCTGCGGCCAGGCGGCGTCGTCGACGCCGTGGGCGACCAGCACCGGGAGCGCGGTTGCCGCCAGGTCGACGGTCGTGTCGGTCTCGTCGGCGAGAATGCGGATGGCGCCGAGGAGGTTCTCGTCGCTGGTGCGCGCCAGGCGCAGCCGCCTGAACGCCTGGTCGGCGGTGAGCTCCTCGTCGGGCCGGCCGACGAGGAGCGGGTTGTCCCGGTCCCACCAGGCGGCCGATCCTTTCGCCCGCACCAGGGCCGCGTTCTTCGCGTTGCGTCGCGGCCAGCCGTGCGGGCCGGAGCAGAGCAGCGTGATGTCGGCGAAGAGTGCCGGCGAGGCGATCGCGGCGGCGCGCGCCACGATTCCGCCGAAGCTGTGCCCGACGAGGTGCACCGGCCGGCCCTGGCCCACCTGACGCGCGACGGCGAGCAGGTCACCGGCGTACGCGTCCAGGCTGTACTCGTCGACGCCGACCGGGGCGACGGAGTCCGCCTGCCCGCGCTGGCTGTACGCCCAGGCCTCCCAGCCCTCGGCCGCGACGAGCGGCAGGAAATCGAGGAAGTCCTCCTTCGACCCGGTGAAGCCGGGCACGAAGAGCACCACGCCCCGAGGGGCGCCGACCGGCCGCGCGTGCAGCGCGGTCAGGAGCCCGACCGGAAGGGACAGCGCCACGACCTCCACACCGCTCGGCACGGGCATCCGCCCGAAGGGGTCGGTCGGGGCGTACTCGGGCGTCATGCCGAGCCGCCTGGGGTTCTCCGGCCGGGGTTGGGGATCGCGTCGAGCAACCGGACCGTGTAGTCGTGCTGGGGGTTCTGCAGCACGGATGCCGTATTGCCGGATTCGACGACCGCGCCCTTGTTGAGCACCATGATCTGGTCGGTGACCAGCCGCGCGCTCAGCAGGTCGTGGGTGATGTAGAGCATGCTCACGCCCCAGGTTTCGCGCAGGCCCTCGAGCAGGGCGAGCAGTCCGGCGCGCAAGGACACGTCGAGCATCGACACGGGCTCGTCGGCGATGATCACCTGCGGGTCGCTGGCGAGCGCCCTGGCGATCACGACGCGCTGGCGCTGGCCGCCGGAGAGCTGGTGCGGCAAACGGGCCGCGAACTGTTCGACCGGGGTCAGGCCGACGGTTTCGAGCAGTTCGAGCACGCGGCGCCTGGCGTCGCGGCCGCGCAGCCCCGAGTAGTTCACGACCGGTCGGGTGAGCGTGTACTCGACGGTGTGCAGCGGGTTCAGCGCCGCGTACGGGTCCTGGAACACCATCTGCACCTCGCGGTGCAGGCTCTTGAGCCCCCGGCGCTTGACCTTGTCGATCTGGAGGTCGCCGAAGGTGATGGTGCCAGAGGTCGGATGCTCGATCCCGGTGATCATCTTCGCGATCGTGCTCTTGCCGCTGCCGCTCGCTCCGACGAGCGCCATCGACGCTCCCGGTTCGAGGGTGAACGACACGTCGTCGACGGCCAGCACCGGCTGGTCGGCGCGGCTCGGCCGCGGGTACAGCTTGGAGACGCCGGACACGACGATCGCCTGGTGCGCGGCGCGGCCCTCCCGGGTGCGCGCGGGCGCGTGGGTTGGTGCAGGAGTCGGGGCAAGCTCGATGGTCTCGACCGGCTCGACCGGCTCGACCGACTCGACCGACTCGACCACCGGGGCGAGTGTCTCGACAGGCTCGACCACCGAGGCGCGGAGCGAGCCGCGCGACGCGAGCCCCGGCACCTCGACGACCTCCGCGCGCGGGTCGCCGTAGTGGCTGAGCAGCATTCGGGTGTACTCGTGCTGCGGAGCGTTCAGGATGTCCGCCGAGGACGCATCCTCGACGATCTGGCCCTCGTGCATGACCATGACCCGCTCGGTGACCTCGAGCACGATGCCGAGGTCGTGGCTGATCAGCACGGCGGTGAAGCCCATGGACTTCTGCAGCTCGCGAATGGTGTCCATCACGGCGTGCTGCACGAGCACGTCGAGGGCCGTGGTCGGCTCATCGAACACCATCAGCCGCGGTTCGAGCGAGAGCGCCAGCGCGATCGAGACGCGCTGCCGCATCCCGCCGGAGAGCTCCCCCGGGAACCGGTCGAGCACGCTGCCCGGCAGCTCCACCTTGCCGGCGAGCTCCTGCGCACGGGCCTCGCGGTCGCGTTTGGCAACGTGGCCGTGCGCCTCGAAGATGTCGAAGAAGTGGTTCCGGATGCTGCGCACGGGGTTCAGCGCGTTCATCCCGGACTGCAGCACCATGGCGAAGCCGCCCTGGCGCTGCACGCGCACGGCTTTGGGGTCCATCTCGGCGATGTCGACGCCGTCGAAGAGGATGCTGCCGCCGCCGATCATCGCCGGCGGCTTGGACAGCCGGGTCAGCGCGAAGCCGAGGGTGGACTTGCCGGAACCGGACTCGCCGACGAGGCCGACGAACTCGCCCGGCTGCAGGTCGAAGGAGACGTCCTTGACCGCGTAGACGCGTTCGGCGCCCTTCGACGCGTAGACGACGGACAGGTCACGAACGCTCATGAGGCTCATCGTGAGGCTCCTTCCCGGAGGCGCGGATTGCTCAGCCCGTCGACGCCGAAGTTGATCAGGCTCAGCGAGGTGGCGAGCAGGGAGATGCAGAGGCCGGGGGCGAAGAGCACGATCCACTGGCCGGTCAGCAGGGCGTTGCTGTTCTGCGCCCAGAAGAGCATGGTGCCCCAGCTGACGATGGTCGTGTCGCCGAGGCCGAGGAACTCCAGCCCGGCCTCGGCGAGGATCGCGGCGGTCGCCGCGGCGAAGAAGTTCGTCACGATCAGCGAGGTCATGTTCGGCAGGATCTCCCGGAACACGACCCGGCCGGGGCTCTCGCCGCTGAACACGGCGGCGGTGACGAAGTCCCGCGAGCGCAGCGACTGCGTCTGCGACCGGAGCACCCGGGCGCCGGACGCCCAGCCGGTGATCACGACAACGAGGATGATCATCCCGATGCCGCCGTTCTGCAGGTACGCGGCGATCACGATCATCAGCGGCAGCGCCGGGATCACGAGGAAGAGGTTGACCACGAAGTTGATCACGTCTCCGGCGACCGTGCGGATGTAGCCCCAGCTCAGGCCGACCAGCACGGCGATGAGCGTGGCGAAGATCCCGGCGGCGAAACCGACGAAGACGGAGACCCGCGCGCCCCAGATGATCTGGGACAGGACATCCTGCCCGGCGGCGGTCGTGCCCAGCCAGTGGGCCGCGCTCATGTCTTCGCTGCGGCCGAAGCTGTTGTCGGTGGCGCTGTACGGCGCGATCAGCGGGGAGAAGACGGCCAGGGCGATGAAAGCGCCGAGGAGCACGACGCCGATGCGCGCCTTGGGGACGCTCCAGATCGTCGCGATGGCCCGCCAGACGACGCGAAGCGGATTGGCCGGACCGTCGATCTCGGCCGGGACGCCCCGGTTCGGCAGCGCGGTGGACGTGTTCGTGGATGTCATCGCCGTGTCCTCGGGTCCAGGATGCCGTACAGGATGTCGACAATGAAGTTGGCCAGCAGCACGCTGATCGTGATGATCAGGAACAGAGCCTGCATGAGTGGGTAGTCCTGGTTGGTCACCGCCGTGTAGAGCAGGTAACCGACGCCCGGGTAGGCGAAGACCCGCTCGACGAGCAGCGAACCGCCGACGACGGCGCCGAGCGCGAGCCCGAAGGACGTGAGGTTCGGCAGAATGGCGTTCCGGGCCGCGTAGCGCAGCGCGACGGTGCGCGGGCGCAGGCCGTTCGCCTCGGCGAAGGTGACATAGTCCTCGCCGAGCGTGTTGATCATGGTGCTGCGCATCCCGAGGATCCAGCCGCCGAGGGAGGTGATCAGGATCGTCGTGGCCGGCAGGATCGCGTGGTACAGCGCGTCGCCCACGAAGGCGAGCGAGAACTCGGGCGTCGCCGATCGGCTGAAAGCGCCGGAGGTGGGGAACCACCCGCCGACGTAGCCGAGGAAGAAGACCAGCAGCAGTGCGGTCCAGAAGTACGGGAAGGCGCTGGCGAAGGTGCCGCCGACGGTGGGCAGCGTGTCGAGCCAGGTGCCCCGCTTCCAGGCGGCGAGCACGCCCAGCAGCGTGCCGAAGATGAAGGCGATGATCGTGACGAGCCCGACCAGGATGATGGTCCACGGCAGGGCGGCGGTGACGAGTCCGGCGACGCTCTGCGGGAAGAAGGTATAGGAGACGCCGAAGTCGAAGCGGGCGACACTGCCCAGGTAACTCAGGTACTGCTCCCACATGCTGCCGGTCGGCACGCCCAGCTGGGCCTCGACGGCGGCCTTGGTGGCGGGGCTGACCGGGCCGTTCTGCGCGAGCTTGGCGAGCGCGGCGTCGGCGGGCGACCCGGGCATGAGCCTGGGGAGCAGGAAGTTCAGCGTGATCGCTGCCCACAGCGTGAGCGCGAGCAGCCCGACCTTGTTGAGCACAAAGCGCACGGCGATCTCCTTTCGTTCTGGAGTCTGGCGGTGAGGCCGGTGAATCGAGGAAACGGGAGGCCGGCAGCGCGGGCGGGACAGGGCAACCGCCCCGCCCGCGCGTCAGGCCGAAAGGGCTAGGAAGCCTTTTTCAGGTTGGTCAGGATGAGCAACGGCGTCGAGTTCCACGTGTTCGGCGGCGCGTATGCGTTGTCCTCGGTGGGCCAGCCGGTGAAGTTCTTGTCGCTGTAGAGACCCCAGAGTCCGCCATAGAACATGCTGATCACGGGGAGCTGCTCGTACACGACGCCCTGGAGCTCCGCGGCGATCTGCTTCTGCTCTTCCTCGCCGGTGGCTGCCTTGAGGTCGGCCAGCAGGGCGTCGACCTTCGGGTCAGTGAAGCGCTGGAAGTTCGCGGTGGTCGAGGTTCCGACCGGGGTCGCGAACTCGCTGTTCAGCAGGCGGTTGAAGTCCTCGAAGACGCTGCCGGTGCCACCGAAGCCGGTGATCGCGATGTCGAAGTCACCGTTGTTGAGGGCCTTGTAGTACGCGGCCGGCTGCGGCTGGCTGAGCTTGACGTCGATCCCGAGCTTGCCGAGCTGCGCCTGGACCGTCTGCAGTCCCTGCAGCCAGTCGGTGTACCCGTTGGCGGTCGTGATCGTGATCTTGAGCTGCTTGCCGGCCTTGTCGACGAGCTTGTCGCCCTTCTTCGTGTAGCCCGCCTTCTCGAAGGCGGCAAGCGCCTTCTCGGTGTCCTGGCCGATGGCCCCGCTGTTCGGCAGGTCCTCGCTCAGCCATTCCTCCTGGTTGGGCAGCAGCAGACCGGACTGGCCGGCCGCCTCCACGTAACCCTGCTCGGCATCCACGGCGATCTTGTCGCGGTCGAGCGCGAAGCTCAGTCCCTCACGGAAGTCGAGGTCGTTGAAGGGCGCCTTGGTCAGGTTCGGGAGCAGGGCGATCGTGCCGCCCGGGGGGAACCAGTAGCTGTTGTGCTGCTTGTCGGCGTTGACCCAGGTGCCTTCGACGTCGGTCATGAACGCGTAGGCCCAGTCGTAGCCGTTGTTGACGACGTCGAGCTGGCTGTTGGCCGCGGGCAGCACGAGCTTGTCGACGGCGACCTTGTCGGCCTGCCAGTAGTCCTTGTTCTTCTTCAGCGTGTACTCGTTCGGGCTGAACTTGTCGAGCACGTAGGGGCCGCTGGCGACGGGCTCCTCGTTGGTGAAGGTCAGCGGGTCCTTGACGTCCTTCCAGATGTGCTCCGGAACGATGAGCTGCTGGTTGATGATGGCGACGGCCGGGACATCCTCCGCCTTGAGGTGGAAGACGACCGTGTCGTCCTTGACCTCGAGGCTCTTGATGTGCTGCCAGGCGCCCTGCACGTCCAGGGCCGGGGTGGCCTTGATCAGGTTGAACGTGAAGGCCACGTCGGCGGCGGTGAACGCTGTGCCGTCTGACCACTTCACGCCGGTGCGGATGTCGTAGACTACGGTCTGCGCGTCGGGCAGGGTGTTGCCCGTGGCCAGGAACGGCGTCGCCTTGCCGTCGAGGGTGTTGATGACCTGGAGCGGCTCGTACATGTAGGTGGTGGCCACGCGCTTGCTCGGGGAGAACGGGTTGAAGTTCTTCTCGAACGTGGGGGAGCCGTTGTCGGCGGCGACGAGCAGGGAGCCGTCACTCGCCGGAGCGTCGTTGTTTGCCTTGTTCTTGACGTCGATACTGCAGGCGCTGGTTGCCAGCACTGCAGTCACCCCGATTACGGCCAGGGCCGTGCGGGTGATGCGCCCTCTCAGATGCTTCATTGCAGTGGAACTTCCTTCGTGTCGTCGTTGACTGGGGCTGCTGCGGCCGACGTCCTGCCGGGAACAGGAGCGCGCAAAGCGAGTGACATTGAGTGTAAGCGCATACATTCAGCGAGTCAAGTCATTTCTCGCGCGAGGAACCATCCCCTCGCCAGGAGCCCGCTCCCGCTGAGTTGCGGACAAAGTACCTTCGTTGGGGCCATGAGGGTACTTTGTCCGCATCTCAACGCGATGGCGCCTGCCAGGCTAGGCGGACCCCTCGGAGCTTTCCCTCAGCAGCACCTGCACGGGCAGGCGCAGCGAGATGGGCGGCTGGTCGCGCTTGTCGAGCCGGCTGAGCATCGCCCGGACCGCTGCCCGGCCGAGGTCGACCATCGGCTGGTGCACGGTGGTCAGCCGAGGCGTCGACTGCCGGCCGGCCTCGATCCCGTCGAAACCGGTCACGATGACATCCTCCGGCACGCGGATGCCGCGCCGTCGCAGCACGTCGAGCACACCGAGGGCCATCTGGTCGTTGGAGCACACCACGGCGCGGGGCAACTCGCCAGCCGCCACCAGACCTTCGGCGATGGAGCGCGCCTGCATCCGCGAGAAGTCTCCGCGCAGCATCGGGAGGGCGGCGGGGTCGATGTCCCGGGCGGCCAGGGCCTGGACGAATCCCTCGTACCGCTCCGCGTCATCCGGGGAATAGACCGGGCCGCCGATGAAGACGGGAGCCCGCACGCCGTGCCGGTCGATCAGGTGTTCGGTCAGGGTGCGCATGCCTTCGACGTTGCTGACGCTCACATGGTCGAAGTTGTCGCCGCGGCGGGGGCCGGCGACGAGCACGATGGGTATCCTCCGGGAGATATGGTCGAGCAGCGCGTCGGGGACGCTTCGGGCGAGCACCGCCATCCCGTCGACGCGGCCGGCGATGTCGCTGACCATCTCCTCCGGGTTCGTCCCGCGGCCGACGCCCACCAGGAGCGCGAAGCCGCGGCGCCAGGCCTCGAGCTCACTCCCCCGCAGCACCTCGTCGAAGTACAGGTTGGGCGGGCGCACCTCACCCGAGTCGGGCATGTCGACGATGACGTTCACCGGCTCCGACTGGTTGAACTCGGCCTCGTCCAGCTCCTCCATCGCGTCGAACCCGGGGAAGTACAGGCCGAGCACTCCCGTGCGCCGGGCCGCGAGGCTTCGGGCGCTGGCGCTCGGCACGTAGCCGAGCTCCCGCACCGTGGCCAGGACGTGCTCGCGTGTGGATGCGCGTACATCATCGGGACGACGAAGCACCCGGGAGACCGTCGCAATCGACACGCCCGCATGCGCGGCGACGTCGTAGACGGTGGGCGGCTTCATCGGGCCCCGTTTCCTTTCGCCGAGCCGGAGCGGCGGGATGCGACCCGCCTGGCCCGGCGCGACAGGCCGTGCACGGTCGCCTGGAATTCGTTCGGGCTCAGCGGCCTGCCCGGCAGCTTCGGGCGGTCACGGGCGGGTTCGCGCAGGCCGTCGAGCACGATCCCGAGCTGGCGCCGCCACTGGCCGGCATAGCCGTCGCCGAGCGAGCCGAGTGAGCCGACCAGCGTCACGAGCAGGGCCAGGTCGACGGTCTCGACGTCGGCGCGAAGCTCCCCGTCGCGCTTGGCCTGGGCGACGAGCGACGCGATGAACTTGCCGAATTCGGCGGCGGGCTGCGCGGACGGGTCGACCGCGGCCATCCGCTTGAGGATGTGCGGCAGCGAGGGGTCGGCGACGAGCCACTCGGCGACGCGCTCCGCATAGACGACGACGCCGTCCCACGCGCTCGGCGCGGCAACGACTTCCTCGCGGACGGTCTCCAGCTGGGCGAGGGCGATGTCGTAGAGGGCGCGCACGAGGTCGTCCCTGGTCGGGAAGTTACGGTACAGCGTGGCCACGCCGACGTCGGAGCGGCGGGCGATCTCCTCGAGGGACGCGTCGACGCCGTTCTGGGCGATCATCGCCCGCGCCTCGGTGATCAGCCGGTCCCGGTTTTGCCTGGCGTCGCGGCGCCTCGGCAGGGTCCCCTCCTGCGGGCCGCGTGAGGAAGAAGTCATGGCCCCGAGTCTAGGACCACTGGGACCCAATTCACGGAGGGAATCCTCCGCCCAGGCGTCTCGCGGGCGCTGAGTTGCATGGGAAGCTCGTAACACTGAGAATTCAGACAATGGAACCTGGCATCGTGGCCACAAGCTCGCCCGGTTCGGAAAGGGAAATCCCCATGCCGGTTGAGCACAATACCCGCGAGTTCGATCCGGAGATCGTGACCGATTTCCGGGACAAGATGAGCTACGGCTCCTACCTCGCCCTCGACACGCTGCTCAGCGCGCAGAAGCCCGTCAGCACTCCCGAGCACCACGACGAGCTCCTCTTCATCATCCAGCACCAGACGACCGAGCTGTGGCTTAAGCTCGTGCTGCACGAGCTCCGGGCGGCGACCGAGTTCCTCCGCACCGACCAGCTCGCCCCTGCGCTCAAGGCGATCGCCCGGGTCAAGCACATCCAGCGCACGCTGACCGAGCAGTGGTCGGTTCTGGCCACGCTCACCCCGACCGAATACGCCCAGTTCCGCGGGTTCCTCGGCAACTCCTCCGGCTTCCAGTCCTACCAGTACCGCGCGGTCGAGTTCGCGCTCGGCAACAAGAACCGCCGCATGCTCAGCGTCTTCGACAGCGACCCGGATGCGCACGCCCTGCTCAGCGAGGTGCTTGACGCCCCGAGCATCTACGACGAGTTCCTCCGCTACCTGCACCGCGCCGGCCACGACATCCCGGCCGCCGTGCTCGAGCGCGATGTCACCGAGGCCTGGGAGCTGCACCCGGAACTCGTGCAGGTCTTCCGCCGCATCTACGAGAACGCCACGGAGCACTGGGCCGCCTACGAGGCGTGCGAGGAACTCGTCGACCTCGAGGACAACTTCCAGCTCTGGCGCTTCCGCCACCTCAAGACCGTGCAGCGCATCATCGGCATGAAGTCGGGAACCGGCGGATCGAGCGGCGCGGCCTTCCTGCGGAAGGCGCTGGAACTGACCTTCTTCCCGGAGCTCTTCGCCGTGCGCACGGAGGTCGGAACGTGAGCGGCACCGTGCTCCCCTGGTTCCTCGACGCCCACGTGCACCTGGCACTGATCGACCCCTCCGCCCTCGCCGCCGGCGGGATCGCCCGGGTCGTCGACCTGGGCGGCTGGACGCCGGAGCCCGGCGGCACCGCGGCGAGCGGGACCGGCTCTTCGCCGCTCGCAGTCGCCCACGCCGGCCAGTTCCTCGCCGCTCCCGGCGGCTACCCGGGCGCCCAGTCCTGGGCTCCGGCCGGCAGCGTCTGCGAGGTGGCGACGGCGGAGGATGCCGCCGCGGCCGTCGACCGCCAGCTGGCGGGAGGGGCATCCGTGATCAAGGTCACCCTCAACTCGGTGGCCGGCCCCGTGCTCGGCACCGACGTGCTCGCGGCGATCATCGCCCGGGCCCACGAGCGCTCCACGCCGGTCGTCGCCCACGCAGAGGGGGTCGGCCAGGCCGTGCGCGCCTTCATCGCCGGCGTCGACGTACTGGCGCACACCCCGTTCAGCGAGCGCCTCGTGGACGAACTCGTCGACGCGATGGCCGGGCAGATGACCTGGATCAGCACCCTGGACATCCACGGCTGGGGCGAGCCCACCGACGACTTCGCCCGCGCCTCCGACAACCTGCGCCGCTTCCACGCGCATGGCGGACGGGTGCTCTACGGCACCGACCTCGGCAACGGACCGCTGCCGCTCGGGCTCAACCGCCGCGAAATCGACGCGCTGCTTCGCATCGGGATGTCGCCGGACGAGGTGCTCGGTGCCCTCACCTCCGCCTTCCCCGCCGCCGGCTCGGCGAGCGCGAACGCGCACGGCACCGTTAGCGTTATACCCGGCGAGCGCCCGACCGATCCGGCCGGATTCGCCGAATGGGTGTGCACCGCACGCGCGCTCAGCCGCTCCGAGCTCGAGGAATACGTATGACCCCCAGCACCACCCCCGTCGTCGGCGGCGGCCTGGACGCCCACATCGCGTTCGCCCGGCGGATGGACCGCATCGACGGGCTCGCGCACTACCGGGCCAGGTTCGTCGGCACCGAGGCCGGCTCCGACCCGGACGGGCCGCAGCCTGACCCCGTGGCCTACCTGGACGGCAACTCGCTCGGCCGGCCCACACTGGCCGGCGTGGAGCGGATCACCGAGTTCCTGACCGGCGCCTGGGCCACCCGCCTGATCCGAGGCTGGGACGAGGAGTGGATGGAGCTGCCGCTCACCATCGGCGACGACCTCGGCCGCGCCGCGCTCGGCGCCGCTGGCGGGCAGGTCTTCATCGGCGATTCCACCACGGTACTGCTCTACAAGCTCGCCCGTGCCGCCGTGGACTCGCGCCCCGGCCGCACCGAGATCGTGCTCGACAGCGACAACTTCCCCACCGACCGCTACGTGCTCGAGGGCATCGCCGCCGAGCGCGGACTCACCCTCCGCTGGCTGCGCCCCGACCCGGCCGGCGGCGTCACCGTCGAGCAGGTGCGCCGCGCCGTCGGCCCGCAGACCTCGCTTGTGCTGCTCAGCCATGTCGCCTACCGCTCCGGCTTCCTCGCCGACATGCGCGAGATCACGCAGGTCGCCCATGCCGAGGGAGCCCTGGTGCTCTGGGACCTCAGCCACTCCGTCGGGTCCGTCCCGGTCGAGCTCGACCTGTGCGACGTCGACCTGGCCGTCGGCTGCTCCTACAAGTACCTCAGCGGCGGTCCGGGCGCTCCCGCGTTCGGCTACGTGCGCAGCGACCTGCAGGACGTGCTCACCCAGCCGATCCAGGGCTGGATGGGCACGAAGGATGCCTTCACGATGGGCCCGGGGTACGTGCCGGCCACCGGCATCCGCCGTTTCATGAGCGGCACGCCGGCCGTCGTCGGCATGCTCGCGATGCAGGACACCATCGCGATGATCGAGGAAGCCGGGATGGAGCAGCTACGGGCGAAATCCGTGGCCCTGACCGAATTCGCCCTGACCCTCGTCGACGCCTGGCTGGTGCCGCTGGGCGTGACCGTGGCGTCGCCGCGCGAGCATACCCACCGCGGGGGGCACCTCACCGTGAACCACCCGGCGATGCGCCAGGTCACGAAGACGCTCTGGGAGCACGACGTGATCCCCGACTTCCGCGCGCCCGACGGCCTGCGGATCGGCCTGTCGCCGCTGAGTACGAGCTTCGTCGAAACCTACGAGGGCGTCGCGGCGATTCGGGACGTGCTGCGGGGCATCCTGCTCGGCCAGAGCGGGCTCACCGCAGAAGCGTGACCGGCCGGGACAGGCCGGCCGGGGACGGCCTGTAGAATTGGGGAGTCCGCCCCCCGACGCCTCCGGAGTGAGCCCCATGCCAACCATCGTCGTAGAAGTTATGCCCAAGGCCGAGCTGCTTGACCCCCAGGGAAAAGCCGTCGCCGGCGCCCTCGGTCGGCTTGGTAAGACCCGTTTCTCCGGCGTGCGCGTCGGCAAGCGGTTCGAGATCACCGTCGCCGGTCATGTTGATGACGCCGTGCTCGCCGAGGTGCAGGAACTCGCCGACAGCGTGCTCTCCAACTCGGTGATCGAGGACGTCGTCGGCATCCACGTGCTGGAGGCGCCCGCCGGAGAGACGCACTGATGCGCATCGGCGTCGTCACCTTCCCGGGCTCGCTCGACGACCGGGACGCCCAGCGCGCGATCCGGCTCGCCGGCGCCGAGCCGGTCGCCCTCTGGCACGGCGAGCACGACCTGCACGGCGTCGACGCGCTCGTCCTGCCGGGCGGATTCAGCTACGGCGACTACCTGCGCGCCGGCGCGATCGCGAGCCTCTCGCCGATCATGGCCGAGGTCATCGACGCCGCGAACAAGGGGATGCCGGTGCTCGGCATCTGCAACGGCTTCCAGATGCTCGCCGAGGCGCACCTGCTCGAGGGCGGGCTGATCCGCAACGACCACGGCCGGTTCATCTGCCGGGACCAGAAGCTGCGCATCGAGAACAACGCCACCGACTGGACCGGCAGCTTCGAGGCCGGCCAGGAGATCACCATCCCGCTCAAGAACGGCGAGGGCGGCTTCACGGCCTCGGCCGACGCGATCGCCCGCCTCGAGGGCGAAGGTCGCGTCGTCGCGCGCTACCTCGAGGTCAACCCGAACGGCTCGCTGAACGACATCGCCGGCGTGTCGAACGCCCGCGGGAACGTCGTGGGCCTGATGCCGCACCCCGAGCACGCCGTCGAGCCCGGCTTCGGCCCCGACACCGCCGACGCAATGCGTTCCGGCGTCGACGGGCTCACGTTCTTCGCCTCCGCGATCGAACGGGCGCTGGTCTCGCGCTAGCGGGCCTGGTTCGCCGAGCTTGCCTGTTCCGGTCGACTTTGGCCGGCAGACCAGGCAAGCTCGACCGCATCCGTCAAACTCGACGCGCACCGCCCCGAGGCGTCGAAGTTCGCCGATTGCGCCGAGAATCGCCGGTCTAACGGCGACTCTCGGCAGGAACGGCGACTCTCGGCGGAACGCGCCGCGGGCGCTAGACGGCGCCCGACTCGGCCCAGAGGTTGATGGCCAGGTCGACGGCGTGCTCGTCGATGGCGGCGAGCTCGTCGGCGTCGAAGGCCAGGTTCGCGAGGGCCGCGACGTTGGTCTCCAGCTGCGCCACGGATGACGCGCCGACCAGCGCGGAGGTGACTGCGCCTCCGCGCAGGGCCCAGGCCAGGGCGAGCTGCGCGAGCGACTGCCCGCGGCCCGCCGCGATCTCGGTGAGCGCGCGGATGTGGCCGAGCGTCTCCTCGTTGATCATGCTGTCGCTCATCGAACCCGCCGAAGCCGCGCGGGAGCCCTGGGGCACCCCGGTCAGGTACCGGTCGGTCAGCAGGCCCTGCGCCAGCGGCGAGAACGCGATGCAGCCGGCGCCCAGGTCGGCGAGGGTATCGAGCAGCTCGCCTTCGATCCACCGGTTGAACATCGAATACGACGGCTGGTGGATGAGCAGCGGGGTGCCGAGGTCGGCCAGGATCGCGGCCGCCTGCCGGGTGCGCTCCGGCGAGTAAGACGAGATGCCGGCGTAGAGCGCCCGGCCGCTGGTGACCGCGGTGTGCAGCGCGCCCATGGTCTCTTCCAGCGGAGTGTCGGGGTCGGCGCGGTGCGAGTAGAAGATGTCGACGTAGTCGAGGCCCATCCGGTCCAGGGACTGGTCGAGGCTGGACAGCAGGTACTTGCGTGAGCCGAAGTTGCCGTACGGCCCCGGCCACATGTCGTAGCCGGCCTTGGTGGAGACGATCAGCTCGTCGCGGTGGGCGGTGAAGTCCTCACGGAAGATCCGGCCGAAGTTCGTCTCGGCGCTGCCGTAGGGCGGGCCGTAGTTGTTGGCCAGGTCGAAGTGCGTGATTCCGAGGTCGAAGGCGCGGCGCAGGATCGCGCGCTGCGTGTCGATCGGCCTGTCATGGCCGAAGTTCTGCCACAGGCCGAGGGAAATCGCGGGGAGCTGGAGGCCGCTCCGACCGGATCGCCGGTACGGCATGGACTCGTATCTGCTGTCAGAGGGCGCATAGGTCATCCCTCAATGCTGGCAGACCCGAGCCGCCGCCGCAGCCAGATGACGACGGCCCGCCATCGCCATCGCCTGAGCTTCGCACGTCCAATCGCTGCACGCGCGGCGTGCCTGCCGGGGCGCTACTTCGCGTCCACCCGGGTGTCCACGGGGACGGCGGCAGGAGCCGTGGCCTCCCGGGCGCGACGCCTGTTGTTGATGAACGAGTACGCGAGGAACACCGCGAGGATCCCAAAGATGGTCGCCGAGATCGGATCGGTAATGAAGATGTCGAAGCTTCCGCCGGAGATGAGCATCGACTGACGAAACGACCGCTCGAGAATCGGCCCGAGGATGAAGGCGAGGACGAGTGGTCCCGCGTCGAAACCGGTCTTGATCATGATCCAGCCGAAGACGCCGAAGATCAACACCACCCACATGTCGAAGGGATTGTTGTTGATCGAGTACACGCCCACCATGACCACCATGAGGGCGAAGGCCGCGAGGATGCCCGTTCGAACGCGCAGCATTTGAATGAAAATGCCGATCAGTGGGATGTTGAGAATCAACAGCATCACGTTGCCGACATACATCGACGCGATGACGCCCCAGAAGATGTCCGGGCGGTCCTCGATCAGCGAGGGGCCGGGTGTGATCCCCTGCAGCAACAACGCCCCGTAAAGCATCGCGAGCACAACGTTCGAGGGAATGCCGAGGATCAGGAGCGGTATGAAAGCGGATGTCGACGAGGCGTTGTTCGCCGTCTCCGGACCCGCAACCCCCTCAATCGCTCCCTTCCCGAACCTCGACGGGTCTTTCGCGCGCCGTTTCTCGAGCGCATAGGAGGCGAGGGAGGAAATGACGCCGCCGCCACCGGGCAGAACCCCGATCACGAAGCCGAGCAGTGAGCCGCGGGCGATGGCGCCGGAGGAGTCGCGAAAGTCCTTGCGCGATGGCCAGATATTCCTGATCTTCGTCGTGATCGCCTGCGCTTTCTCGGTGCGCTCGAGGCTGTGCAGCAGCTGGCCGACGCCGAACAGTCCCATGGCGATCGCCACAAAGTCCAGCCCGCCGAGCAGCGACGGGATGCCGAAGGTGAAGCGTGCCGTTCCCGTGATCGGGTCCTGGCCCACGGTCGAGAGCAGCAGGCCGATCGCGGCCATGCACAGGCTCTTCATGGTGGACCCCGTGCCCAGGGACGTGACGAGGAAGAGCCCCAGCACCATGATGGCCACGTAGGAGGCCGGCCCCACGGCCACGGCGACCTTCGCCAGCACGGGGGCCAGGAAGGTGAGGCCGATGATGGCCACGGTACCGCCGATGAAGCTGCCGATCGCGCTGATTCCGAGTGCGGGCCCGGCCCGGCCCTGCTTGGTCATCTGGTAGCCGTCAAAGGTCGTGACGACGGATGCCGCCTCCCCCGGGATGCGCAGCAGAACCGAGGTGATCGTGCCGCCATACATGGAGCCGTAGTAGATGCCCGCGAGCATGATCACGGCACTCGTGGCATCCATCGTGTAGGTGATCGGCAGCAGGAGAGCGATCGTGGCCGTCGGGCCGAGACCCGGCAGCACGCCGATGGCTGTGCCGATGACCACGCCCACGAAGACGAACAGGAGGTTCATGGGGTCGAAGGCAACGGAGAAGCCGAGGCCCAGATTGTTCAAGACGTCCATGTCACATTCCGATCAGTCGGGTGATGGTGCCCACGACGATGTCGTCGGGAAAGGGGACACCGAGCAGAACGGCGAAGCCCACGTAGAAGACGGCGGTGCCGCCGACGGCAAGTACGAGGGCAAGGCGCCAGGACTCCTCGCCGAACGCTCGCAACCAGAGCAGGAGCAGGAGGACGGAGGGAGCGACGAAGCCGATCGCCTCAAACAGCAGGATGAAGACGACGAGGCTCAGCACGCCCCCTGCGAGCATGGTCGTGCGCCTGGTCCATTTCTCGTAGGCTTCCGTGTCGGGAACGATCGCGAGGATGCCCGCCGCGATCGTGGCCGCGACGGAAACCACGAACGGCCAGAGCCCGGGTCCGGGGCTGTTGAGTTCGCCGAGCGTGAGGCGCCAGGATCCGATCACGGCAGCGATCCCCGTCGCAAGCAACACGAGCGGGACGAGGCGGTAGCGGCCCGCATGGCGGCCGGGCGTTGCGGCCGGATCGGCCTCAGTACCCTGGGGTGCCTCGAGCTTGATGGCACTCATTTTTGTCCGAGGATGGGTTCGTAGAGGTCCTGCATGTCGGCGAAGATCTCGTCGAGGGCCCCGGCGCCGCTGAACTGCTCCGGTATGAACATCTCGCCCACCTGTTTGATCACGGCCGGGTCGGCCGAACAGGTCTGGAGTTCGGCCTCGAGGGTGGATACGACAGCGTCGGGCAGGCCCTTCGGTCCGACAACGCCGAAGACCGACACGGCATTGACGAGCTCAGGGAATCCCTGTTCGGCCAGGGTCGGCACATCGGGGTACCAGCCCGCCCGTTCCGGGCTGCTCACGGCGAGCGGTACGAACGACCCCTCATCGATACGCGACTGCACGTCCTGGTGGTCGGTGATGAAGAGCGCGTCGACGTGACCGCCGAGCAGGCTCGTGGTCATCTCGGCGTTGCCGACGGCGGGAACGGCGGTGACCTCGATGTCATATTCGTCGCTCAGTCGCTTCAACTCGATGGCCGCGGAGGTCGTTGCCCCGGGGATGGCGACGCTGAGCTTGCCCGGGTGCTTTTCGGCCGCGGCGAAGAACTCGTCGGCGCTCTCGTAGGGGGAATCCTCACCGACCACGAGCACGGTGGGCATCTGCGCCATCACGCCGACCGAGGTGAAGTCTTCGATGCCGTAGTTGAGCTTGTTGATCATGGGGTTCATGACGAGCGGACCGTTCGTGCCCAGGGTCAGGGTGTAGCCGTCCGGTTTGGCACTCGACACCTCCTGCATGGCCAGGCCCCCGCTGGCCCCGGGCTGGTTCTCGATCACGAAGGGCTGCCCGAGACCCTTCTCGAGGCAGGAGGCGAAGGCCAGGGCCGTCACGGTGGAGGGACCGCCGGCGGCGAACGGCACCACGAAGGTGACCGGTTTCGACGGGTAGTCGGCTTCTGCAGCCTGGGAGCCGGCGGCACTGCAGCCGACGAGGCCCATCATGGCCAGTCCGGCGAGTGCGGGCAGGAATACAACGGTGTTCTTCTTCAAAGCTGACCTCATTGTCATCTGTTTTGCGCCTCATGGTGGGGTGATTCTCACCAGCCCATTTCACTGTCGCAGAATCTTAATTACATCTCCAATACTATTTCGCGGGCGTATTGATACCCCAGCCACATGAAAGCGGCGGGCGGCTCAGACCCGTTCGAGCAGCATCGCCGTGCCCTGGCCGAGCCCCACGCACATCGTTGCCAGGCCCCGGCGGGCACCCTCGCGCTCCATGCGGCCCATCAGGGTGATGGCGATGCGCGAGCCCGATGAGCCGAGCGGATGCCCGAGAGCGATTGCCCCGCCGTCCCTGTTCACGATCTGCGGGTCGAGCCCGAGGCGGCGGATGCAGGCAAGCGCCTGCACCGCAAACGCCTCGTTCAGCTCGATCGCCCCCACGTCCCCAACCGACCACCCCGCGCGGCTGAGCACCTTGCGGGTGGCCGGTACGGGGCCGATGCCCATGATCCGCGGGGGCACCCCGGCCGACGCCCCGTCGACGATGCGTGCCCGTGGCTGCAGGCCCAGTCGTTCGATGGCCCGGCCGCTGGCCACGATTACGGCGGAGGCGCCGTCGTTGAGCGTGCTGGAGTTGCCCGCCGTGACGATCCCGCCGGGCCTCACGACCGAGCGCAGGCCCGCCAGCGCCTCGAGGGTGGTTTCGCGCCTCGGACCCTCGTCGTGCTCCACGAGACCCCCTTTCGTGGCCACCGCAACGATTTCGGCCGCGAAGCGGCCGCCGTCGATGGCAGCGAGAGAACGCTCATGCGAGCCCAGGGAAAAGGCATCCGCGTCGTCGCGCGAGATCTTGTCGACCCCCGCGAGTTCCTCGGCCGTCTCGGGCATCGACAGGGTGCTGGTGGACGGAAATCTGGGGTTGATGAAACGTGCTCCGATGCTCGTGTCGGCGATCTCGCCCGGGCGCCCGAATGCCTTCTCGGGTTTAGCGAGCACCCAGGGAGCCCTGGACATGGATTCCACGCCGCCGGCCACGACGATGTCGGCGGCGCCGCTCTTGATCATCTGGGAGGCCAGGATGATGGCGCTCAGGCCGGAGGCACACAGACGGTTGACCGTGAGCCCGGGGATCTCGTCGGGAAAGCCGGCCAGCAGGCTCGCGAGGCGCGCCACATTGCGGCTGTCTTCGCCGGACTGGTTGGCGTTGCCGAGGATCACCTCGTCAATGGCGGCCGGATCGATGCCGGTGCGCTGCACGAGCTCGCCGAGAACCAGCGCCGCCAGGTCATCGGGTCGGATGCCCGACAGGGCTCCGCCATAACGACCAACGGGGGTGCGCACCCCGCCCACGAGAAACGCCTCGGCCATCAGCGCGCACCGCCGTTGATGTAGAGGGTCTGGCCGGAGACGTAGGAGGAATCGTCGCTCGCGAAGAAGGCGATCGCGGCGGCGACCTCCTCTGCAGCGCCCACCCGGCCGAGCGGGGTGCGGTCGGCGACCACCTGCTGGTGGTCCTCCGTGGTGCTTCCCACCCGCTCGGCCGTGGCCGCCGTCATGGCCGTGGCGATATAGCCGGGTGCCACGGCATTCACGGTGATGTTGAACGGGCCGAGCTCGAGCGCGAGGGTGGCAGTCAGACCCTGGATCGCCGCCTTGGCCGCCGCATAGTTCGCCTGCCCCCTGTTGCCGAGGGCCGAGCGGCTGCTCAGGCTCACGATCTTGCCGTACCGCGCCGGCACCATGAATCTCTGGGCCGCCTGGGCGCACAGGAACGCGCTCGTGAGGTTGGTCACGAGCACAGAGTCCCAGTCGGCACGCCCCATTTTGAAGAAGAGGTTGTCGCGCGTGATCCCGGCGTTGTTCACGAGGATGTCGAGGCGGCCAGCCGTTGCGAACACCTCGTCGAACGCCTCGGAAACCCTGAGCTCGTCGGTGACGTCGCAGACGAGGCCGCGGGCAGACCCGCCGGCCGCGACGACCGCGTCAGTCGAGGAGATCTCCTCGGCCGTGGCCGCCGCGCGGTCCCCGTTGAGGTCGAGGATGGCCACCTGCGCGCCTTCTGCCGCCAGGCGCAAGGCCGTGGCCGCACCGATGCCCTGGGCTCCGCCGGTGATCACGGCGACCCTGTTGCTCAGCCTGTTCATTGAATCTCCCTTGATCATTCGTTCTGGTTGTGTGGTCGCGGGCCGCGGGCTCACGCGAACGCGGAAATTCCGGTGATGTCGCGGCCGATCAGCAGCGATTGGATGGAGTCCGTGCCCTCGTAGGTGTGCACGACCTCCATGTCGGTGAGGTGCCTGGCCACGTGGTTCTCCAGCAGCAACCCATTGCCGCCGAGGATGTCGCGGGCCTCCTGGCAGATCCAGCGCCCCTTCTGGGCGGTGTGCATTTTGGCGACGGAAGCCATGGCGCCGGTCATCTTGCCCTGGTCGGACAGGGCGGCCAGGCGAAAGCAGATCAGGTGCATCGCGGTGAGTTCGGCAAGCATGTTGGCGAGCTTGTTCTGCACGAGTTGGTAGCTCGCGATGGGCTTGCCGAACTGCACCCGGTCACGGGCATACGTCACGGCGGCCTCGTAGGCGGCGATGCCGTGCCCGAGGGCCTCCCAGGAGGCCCCGCCCCGGGTGGAATTGAGCACTCGAACGGCGTCCTTGAAGGAATTGCCTTCGACCAGCTTGTTCTCGGCGGGAATGCGAAGGTTGGTGATCATGATGTCCGGCTGCAGAATCGCCCGCTTGCCGATTTTGCCCGTGATGACGGTCGCTTCGTAGCCATCCGGGAACGACCCGTCTGCGTTCTTCTCCATCACGAACGCCTTCACGTGCCCGTCGGACTCGTCGCGGGCCCAGATGACGACGACGTCGGCAAAGCTGGCATTGCCGATCCAGCGTTTGGCTCCGTTGAGCACGTAGTGCGCGCCATCGCGGCGGGCGCTCGTTTCGAGGGCCACCGAGTCGGATCCGTGCCCCGGCTCCGTGAGCCCGAACGCACCCACTAGGTCGAGCGCAGCCAGGCCGGGCAGCCAGCGCTGTTTTTGCTCCGTGCTGCCGAGCATGTTGATGGTACCCATGGTGAGGCCGGTCTGCACGCCGATGAAGGTATTGATCGACCCGTCGGCGCGGGACATTTCGAGGGACACCATTCCCGCTCCCAGCCGGCTCATGCCGGGGCATCCGTACCCCTCGATCGTGCCGCCCACGATGCCGAGCCTGGCGATCTTCGGCACCAGTTCGAAGGGGAACGCGGCCCGGTCCCAGTAGTCGTTGATGATGGGAAGCACTTCGGCGTCGGCGAAGGCACGCACTTTCAGCCGGATGGCCCGTTCCTCGTCGCTCAGGAAGTCGTCGACCAGGTAATAGTCGCTGTTGATCTCTCGGGTGGTCATGTGATGCCTTTCTGTGGCTACTGCTGCGGCGCTGTTTCGGCGATGAACCAGCGTGCGAGGGAGCGGCGCTCCCCGGCTTCGAGCACGCGTGCGGCGCCGTCGGTGGGGCGCACGGGAACCATCACCGTCGAGGCGTCCAGGACCGGGTGGCCCGCCTGAACCCCCGAATAGTGCAGGGTGTAGGACTTGGACCCCACCCGGGAGACCCACACGTCGATCTCGACGGGAGGACCGAATTCGATCGGACGGCGAAAGCTGAGCTGCAGCGCCGCCACGACCGTTGAGGCGTCGACGTTGTCGACATCCGCCATAGCGTGCGCCCTCCACTGCAGCCTGGCTTCCTCGAGCAGCGTCGCCACCCGGGCATTGTTGACGTGTCCGTTCCGGTCCTGGTCGCTCCAGCGCACACCGACGGCGGCGCGGAACGGATCAGTCAACGAGTTGCTCCTCGCGTGTGGCAAGCCAGGAACGCACGAGCGCGGAGCTCTCGTTGAGCTGCGGCGGCGCAAGGTCGTAGGTCACCGGGGTCTGGGAGAACTTCACCGGATGCCGCACCGTGGGAATGCGGCGATCCCCGGTTCCGGCCAGCACGACCGGCTCCAGACCGAGCTTTTCCGCGAGCTCGATGCCACCCTTCACGTCCTGGATGGGCGCACAGGGCAGGCCCAGTTCGGAGAGCAACTCGAACCACTCCGCCGCCGAGCGCCGGGCCAGCTCGTGCTGGAGAATCTCACGCAGCGCGCCGCGGTTCGCGTTGCGTTGCTGCGGCGAACTGAAGCGGACATCCGTCGCCGTCTCGGCGACATCGAGCGCCATGCACAACCTGGTGAATTGAGGGTTGTTGCCCGCGGCGATGATGAGCATGCCGTCGCCGGTGGGCATCGGCTCATACGGGTAGAGGCTCGGGTGCTCGTTGCCCATGCGGGTGGGGATGACGCCGCCCGTGACGTAGGCGGCCGACTGGTTGACCATTCCGGAGAGCGCGGAGGAGAGCAGGTTGAGTTCCACCAGCTGGCCACTCCCGGTGAGGTCCTTGTGGTGCAGGGCGCCCAGGATGCCCATGGCCGCGTGGAGTCCGGTGATCACGTCGAACATGGCCAGACCCGCGCGGTAGGGCTCGGTGTCCTGTCCGCCGGTGAGGCTCATCATGCCGGAGACGGCCTGCACGAGCAGGTCGTACCCGGGTAGCCCCGCCCCCGCCCCGGTGCCGAAACCGGTGATCGAGGCGTAGATCACCTCGGGATTGCGGGTGATGACCGAGTCGTAGTCGAGGTCGAACCGTTCGAGGCCGCCGGGCTTGAAGTTCTCCACCAGGATGTCTGCCCTGGCGGCGAGCTCGTGCGCCACCTCGAGGTCGGCCGCATCGTTCAGGTCGAGCGCAATCGAGTGCTTGTTGCGGTTCACCGAGAGATAGAAGGTGGCCTCGTCGTCGCGCACCGGCGGAATCCAGCCACGGGTGTCGTCGCCCTGCAGGCTCTCCACCTTGATGACCGTGGCGCCCATGTCGGCAAGCAGCATCGTGCAATACGGACCGGCGAGAACGCGGCTGAAGTCCGCCACGACGATGCCGCTCAGCGGCCCGCTGCCCGGTCGACCGAAAATACTGTGCAGCCTCGTTGCTGCGCCAGATTCATCCATTGAATGGCTCCCTGTTCGTCTGTCGTGCCTCCACTGTTGCAAGAGGATTACTGCACGTCCAATATCAATTGCGCCAGTGATTGATACCTCAGCAGCAATAATGCATAAGTGCTTGACACTTTCATGCGCCCTTGGCAATAGTGGAGGCATGGAAATCCAGCAGATTCGAGCCTTCCTGGCGGTGGCCGAGGAACTGCATTTCGGCCGGGCGGCCGAGAAGCTCTTCATCGCGCAACCCCCGCTGAGCCGGGCCATCCAGAACCTGGAGCGCGAACTGGGAACGCTGCTCTTCGCGCGCAGCACTCGCTCCGTGCGGCTCACGCCGGCCGGAGAGGCACTCGTGCGGCCGGCCAGGGATATCCTCGACGGCGTACGGCGGGCCGGGATCGCCGTGGCTTCGGCAGGCAAGGGCGAGACGGGACGGGTGCGGGTTGCCTTCGCCGGGGCTTCCTCGCACGTGATGGTGGGCAAGCTCGCCAAACTCGTTCGGGAAACGCATCCGGGAATCGACTTCGAGCTCTACAGCTCCAACTTCGCGATCCCGGCCCTCGACAAGGTGATCAACAAGGAGATGGAGATCGGCCTGGGGCGGTGGAACTTCATCCCGGCGGGAATCGAGCACCGCGTGATCGCCTACGAAAACCTGGTTATCGCGATCCACTCCAGTCATCCGCTCGCCGATCGGAAATCGGTCTCCATGGCCGATCTCGTCGGTGAACCCTTCGTGACTCTCCCGCAGGACCCCGGAGCGATCCTGCGTGACCACCTGTTTCGATTGGCAAGCACGGCCGGCTTCGTGCCCTCCATCGTGCAGGTCGCTCCCGACACGTGGACCCTGGTCTCACTCGTCGCCGCCGAGATCGGCATTGCGCTCACCGTCTCCACCGTGGCCGAGAACGTCTACTATCCCGGCGTGATCTTCCTCCCGCTCGAGGACGACACGGAGCCCATCCTGCTGCAGCTCGTGTGGCGCAGCGACAATGACAGCCCCGCGCTGCGGGAGGTTTTGAGGCTCTCGGAACGAGTGCTCCCGACACCCGCGGTGGCGCCTGGTGCCGCGATTCATACCGAATAGAGAACAAATTGCCGAGGGATTTGGTATTGGATCGAAAATAGATTTGCTGGCACAGTCGATACCGTGCAGCTGGTCACCCAGCGCGCCAACCCGGCAAAGGAGCCACTCATATGCCCGCGACCACCTCGGATGTCCTGAACCTCGATGGGCTGCTGAGCGCAGCGGAACTCGAACTGCGTGACACGGTTCGACGCTTCGTGCAGGACAGCATCAAGCCGCACATCTCGGACTGGTACGAATCGGCGCACTTTCCGCTCGACATCGTGCAGCAAATGGGAGCGCTCGGGCTCCTCGGCATGCACCTGACGGGCTACGGCTGCCCGGGCCGGTCAAGCGTGGAATACGGCCTCGCCGCCATGGAACTCGAAGCCGGGGACTCCGGCCTGCGCACCTTCGTGAGCGTGCAGGGGTCCCTCGCCATGAGCAGCATCCACAAGTGGGGCTCCGAGGAGCAGAAGACCCGGTTCCTGCCCGAGATGGCGGCCGGCCGGCTGATCGGATGCTTCGGACTCACCGAGCCGACCGCAGGCTCCGACCCGTCGAGCATGGCCACGACCGCCCGCCGTGATGGGGACGGCGGCTGGATACTCGCCGGCTCCAAGCGGTGGATCGGCCTCGCCTCCGTTGCCGACATCGCAATCATCTGGGCGATGACGGAAGACGGCGTGCGCGGTTTCATAGTGCCCACCGACGCTCCGGGCTTCACGGCCACCCCAATCGAGTCTAAGCTCTCGATGCGCGCCTCCATCCAATGCGACATTCTGCTCGAGGATGTTCGCCTTCCGGACGCCGCCCTGCTGCCGGGCGCCCGGGGACTAAGAGGACCGTTCGCTTGCCTGAATGAGGCCCGCTACGGCATCATCTGGGGCGCGATGGGCGCGGCCAGGGACAGCTACGAGGTGGCGCTGGCCTATTCCCTTGACCGCCTTCAGTTCGACAAGCCCCTCGCCGCGTACCAGATCACGCAGCTCAAGCTCGTGAACATGCTGCTTGAGATCCAGAAGGGCACCCTGCTCGCCATCCACACCGGCCGCATGAAGGACGCCGGCGTCCTCGAGCCGGTGCAGATTTCCTTGGGCAAGCTCAACAACGTGCGTGAGGCCCTCGACGTCTGCCGGGAGGCCCGCTCCATCCTCGGTGGCAACGGCATCACGCTGGACTACTCGCCGCTGCGCCACGCGAACAACCTGGAGTCCGTGCGCACCTACGAGGGCACCGACGAGGTGCACACCCTCATTCTCGGCAGCCACATCACCGGCATTCCGGCATTCCGGTAGGCGGGCAGCGATCATGAAGGAGACTCGCAAATACCTCGTGGTTCCCGCAGCAGCCGTCGGGCTGTCGCTCGTGCTGTCCGGGTGCCAGGCCGGCGCGGCCGGCGGCACCACGGCCAACTACCCGTCGAAGGCCGTCACGGTGCTGATGCCGTACGCGGCCGGCGGCCCCTCCGACCTCACGGCGCGGACCCTCTCGTCCTGCCTCGGCGACAGCCTCGGCCAGACCTTCGTGGTGGAGAACAAGGCGGGAGGCAGCGGAGCAGTGGCAATGCAGGAACTGGCGAGCGCAAAGCCCGACGGCCACACCCTCGGCCTCGGAACGGCGGGCACGCTCGTGATGACCCCACTCGTCAACGAGCTGGCCTATTCGCTGGACGACTTCACCCCGCTCGGCGTCATGGCGGAGAACCCCACCCTCATCGTCGTGGGAGACGAGTCCCCCTACGAGAGTGCGAAGGAGTTCTTCGCCGCTGCGGAGAAGCACCCCGGAACACTCACGGTCGGCGTGCCCGGAGCGACCAGCCCGGCCGCGATCGAACTGCAGCGCCTCAGGAACGAGTACGGAGTCGACGTTGTGGCCGTGCCGGCATCCGGAAATGCGGAGATGACCACCAGCCTGCTCGGCGGACACGTCGACGCGTTGTTCATCAACGATCACCCCGACGTCAATTCACGCATCGACGAGGGAACGTTCCGTCCGCTGGCCGCGACAACCTCCGAGCGATTGCGCTGGCTCCCAGAGCTGCCGACGCTGACCGAGCTCGGCTACACCGACCTCGTCAATGCGACATCCGTTTTCGGGTTGTTCGCTCCGAAAGACCTGCCGACGCCCATCATTGAGGATCTCGAGAGCGCCCTCGAGGCCTGCATGACCGACTCCGCCGTGCTCGAACAGCTCGGGGAGAACCTCGTACCGGAGGAGTTCCAGGACGGGGCGGCCCTCGGCGAGAGCCTGGCCGAGATCCAGGCCCTGTACCGACCGATCCTGGAGCGCTGACCCGTGCGCGAAATTCACGGCCTCACCCAGCTCACCGCGCTCGTCGGCGAGGAGCTCGGCGTCAGCGAGTGGCACACCGTGACACAAGACCAGGTGCAGGCTTTCGCCGATGCAACCGGCGACCAACAGTGGATTCACGTTGATCCCGTTGCGGCCGCCGCCGGACCGTTCGGCCTGACGGTGGCTCACGGGTACCTGACGCTCTCCATGATTCCGTTTCTGGCGAAGCAGGTGTACCAGGTCGCCGGACTGCGGATGGTCGTGAACTACGGGCTCAACAAGGTGAGGTTCCCGAACCCCGTTCCGGTGGGCTCCCGGGTGCGCGACCGGCTCACGCTCCTGTCCGTGACCGGGTCGGAACGGGGCCACCAGGCCGTCATTCGCCACCGGATAGAGATCGATGCGCCTGGCCGGCCCGCCTGCGTGGCCGAGACGGTGTCACTCCTGGTCGAATAGTCCGGCCGCCAAGACGGGCCGACACCCGCGCCGGGACGTCTGCGGCTCAAAGCTCAAACGGGGCCGGCGGGAGCGAGACTCAAACTTTCGGCGGATGCCAGGCCCGGCATCCGGTGCGAGGATGGGATCTCACCCTCCCCCTCATTTGGAGTGATGCCCCCGTGTCTCCGCGCCTGTTCTACCGCACCATCGCCATCGCCGAGGCGGTGACCTGGACGCTCCTGCTCACGGGCATGCTGCTCAAGTACGTGCTGCTGCCCGGCGAAACGGGCGACCTGGCCCTGCGGGTCGGCGGCACCCTGCACGGCCTCGTCTTCATCGCCTACGGCATGACCGCGGTGCTCGTGGGTGTCAACCAGCGCTGGAGCCTGCGGCTGATGGTCGCGGCGGTCATCACCGCAATCGTCCCGTACGCCACGATCCCGTTCGACCGCCTGCTGGAGCGTCGCCGCAAGCTCGACGGCGACTGGCGCAGCACGGCGACCAGCGACCCGCGGGACCACACCTGGCTGAGCGTGCTCCTGCGCTGGATGCTGAACCGTCCGGTTCTGCTCGGCACGGTCTTCGTGGTCGGCCTCGTGACGATCATGGCGACCCTGCTGATCATCGGCCCTCCCGGAGGCAGGGCATGACGGCGACGCACACAGGAGGCGCCAGTGGCGGGGAGGTAGCCTGACCGGACGCTCAATCCGAGCGCCGTGTCAAAGGAGACCATTCGTGTTCACGAGCCCGTATCCCGACGTCGACATCCCCGACCTCAGCATCTTCGACTATCTCTTCGGAGAGATCGAAGACACCGACCTCGATCGTGTCGCCGTCGTCGACGGAGCAACCGGAGCCGCCACCAGTTACCGCACCCTGATTGACCAGATCAACCGGATCGCCGGCGCCCTCGCGGCCCGCGGAGTCGCGCCCGGCACGGTCGTCGGGCTGCTCTGCCCGAACATTCCGGCCTTCGCGAGCGTGTTCCACGGGATCCTCCGCGCCGGGGGAAGCGTCACGACCATCAACTCGCTGTACACGCCGCAAGAGATCCAGCGCCAGCTCGAGGACTCGGGGGCGGAGCTGCTCCTGACGGTGTCACCGCTGCTCGGCGGGGCCCGTTCGGCGGCGAGGTCCGCCGGCATCGACGACGAGCGGGTGATCGTGCTCGACGGCGCGGCGGGGCATCCGTCGCTCGCCGACTTGCTGGCCCAGGGAGCGGATGCCCCGCGCGTGTCGTTCGACCCGGCCACCCACGTTGCCGTGCTCCCGTATTCCTCCGGCACGACGGGCCGGCCGAAGGGCGTGCGGCTCAGCCACCGCAATCTCGTGGCCAATGTGCAGCAGGCGCGCGACCTGATCGGCGTCGTCCAGGACGACCGGGTGCTCGCGCTGCTGCCGTTCTTCCACATCTACGGCATGACGGTGCTGCTCAACCTGGCGTTCAAGCAGCGCGCCGCGTTGGTGACCATGGCGAAGTTCGATTTCGCCGAATTCCTGCGGATCATCCAGGACCAGCGCTGCAGCTACGTGTTCATCGCGCCGCCGATCGCCGTGGCCATCGCGAAGCATCCGCTCGTCGAGTCGTACGACCTCACCAGCGTGCACACGGTGCTCTCCGGCGCCGCGCCGCTGAGCGGCGAGCTGGCCGCCGCGGTGTCGACCCGTCTGGGCTGCCGGGTGCTGCAGGGCTACGGGATGACCGAGGCCAGCCCGGTGTCGCACCTGATCCCGATCGACGCGCCGCAGCTCTCCCGCGCCTCGGTGGGGGTGACGGTGCCCAACATGCAGTGCCGGCTCGTCTCCACCGAGACGGGCGAGGAGATCCCCGTGCCCGCCGACGGGGTGAGCGAGCCGGGCGAGCTGCTCGTGCGCGGGCCGAACGTCATGCTCGGCTACCTGAACAACGACGACGCCACCCTCGACACCATCGACGCGGAGGGATTCCTGCACACCGGGGACATCGCCACGGTCGGCGCGGGCGGCGAGGTCACCATCGTCGACCGCAGCAAGGAGCTGATCAAGTACAAGGGCTACCAGATCGCCCCGGCCGAGCTGGAGGCGCTGCTGCTCACCCACCCGCACATCAGCGACGCCGCCGTGATCGGGGTGATGGATGCCGATGGCCAGGAAATCCCGAAGGCGTTCGTCGTCGTCGTGGCCGAGGCATCCGTGCACGGAGACCATGTGATCGCGTTCGTGGCCGACCGGGTTGCGCCGCACAAGAAGGTGCGCCTGGTCGAGTTCATCGACGTGATTCCGAAGTCCTCGTCCGGGAAGATCCTGCGCAAGGACCTGCGTGTGCGGCACGCGGAAGCGGCGGCCACGGCCGCCGAAGTGACACGGAGGCCGGGCAGGTAGACTTGCCGGGTCAAACATCCGTTAGCCCTGGGAGAACGCCACTCGTGACCGCTGTTTCCACCACCCCCTCCCGCGGCGTCGCCGACACCGTTTCGAACGCCCTCGCGACGCCGGAGAAGGACCAGCCGTTCGACGCGCTGGGCCTGACCCCCGGTGAGTACCAGGAGATCCGCGAGATCCTCGGCCGCCGCCCCACCAGCGGCGAACTGGCCATGTACTCGGTCATGTGGAGCGAGCACTGCTCGTACAAGAGCTCCAAGATCTACCTGCGCCAGTTCGGCGAAAAGGTCTCCCCCGCCATGAAGAAGAACCTCATGGTCGGCATGGGCGAGAACGCCGGCGTGCTGGATGTCGGCGAGGGCTGGGCGGTCACCTTCAAGATCGAATCGCACAACCACCCCTCCTACATCGAACCGTTTCAGGGCGCGGCCACCGGCGTCGGCGGCATCGTGCGCGACATCATCTCGATGGGCGCCCGACCGGTCGCCGTGATGGACGCCCTCCGCTTCGGTGACATCGACGACCCCGACACCGCCCGCGTCGTGCACGGCGTCGTCTCCGGCATCTCCTTCTACGGCAACTGCCTCGGCCTGCCCAACATCGGCGGCGAAACCTGGTTCGACAAGGTCTACCAGGGCAACCCGCTCGTCAACGCGCTCTCGGTCGGCGTGCTCCGCCACGAAGACCTGCACCTCGCCAACGCGACCGGGGCGGGCAACAAGGTCGTGCTCTTCGGGGCGCGCACCGGCGGCGACGGCATCGGCGGCGCATCCATCCTCGCCTCCGAAACGTTCAGCGAAGGCGGGCCGACGAAGCGCCCGGCCGTGCAGGTCGGCGACCCGTTCGCCGAGAAGGTGCTCATCGAGTGCTGCCTCGAGCTGTACCGCGACAAGCTGGTCGAGGGCATCCAGGACCTGGGCGCAGCGGGCATTTCTTGCGCGACCAGCGAGCTGGCGTCCAACGGCGACGGCGGCATGTACGTCGAACTCGACAAGGTGCTGCTGCGCGACCCGACCCTCACGGCCGAAGAGATCCTGATGAGCGAGAGCCAGGAACGGATGATGGCCATCGTCACGCCCGACAAGCTCGCCGGCTTCCTCGCGGTCACCGCGAAGTGGGATGTCGAAACCAGCGTTCTCGGCGAGGTCACCGACACCGGCCGGCTCATCATCGACTGGCACGGCGAAGAGATCGTCAACGTCGACCCGCGCACCGTCGCGGTCGACGGGCCGGTGTACGAGCGCCCCGTCGCCTATCCGAGCTGGATCGACGCGCTCCAGGCCGACACGGCATCCGCCCTGCCGCGCCCGACCGACGCCGCCTCGCTCGAGGAGCAGTTCCTGGCCCTGCTCGGCTCGCCGAACCTGGCCGACCCGAGCTGGATCACCGACCAGTACGACCGCTACGTGATGGGCAACACCGCCCTCTCCTTCCCCGACGACGGCGGCATGATCCGCATCGACGAGGAGACCGGGCTCGGCTTCGTCATCGCGACCGACGCGAACGGCCGTTACTGCCAGCTCGACCCGTACCGCGGTGCCCAGCTCGCCCTGGCCGAGGCCTACCGCAACGTGGCCGTGACCG
Source organism: Cryobacterium sp. TMT1-2-1 (assembly GCF_004403955.1). NCBI lineage: Bacteria > Bacillati > Actinomycetota > Actinomycetes > Micrococcales > Microbacteriaceae > Cryobacterium > Cryobacterium sp. TMT1-2-1. The sequence goes on along the minus strand of NZ_SOHC01000082.1, from coordinate 12,568 downwards.
GCGCGGTTCCGGCCGGCATCAGCGACTGCCTCAACTTCGGCTCCCCGGAGAACCCCGAGGTGATGTGGCAGTTCAAGCGGGCCGTCGAAGGCCTCGCCGACGGATGCCTGGAGCTCGAGATCCCCGTCACCGGCGGCAACGTGTCGTTCTACAACCAGACCGGCGACCAGCCGATCCACCCCACCCCCGTCGTCGCCGTGCTCGGCGTGATCGACGACGTCGCCCGCCGCGTGCCGAGCGGCTGGCAGGACGACGGACACAACATCTACCTCCTCGGCATCACCCGCGAAGAGCTCGACGGGTCCGCCTGGGCCGGCGTCATCCACGACCACCTGGGCGGGCTCCCGCCCGAGGTGGACCTCGGCCGCGAGGCCGCGTTGGCCGGGCTGCTGCACGCCGCCAGCCAGCAGGGACTCGTCGACAGCGCCCACGACCTCGGTGCAGGCGGGCTCGCCCAGTCCCTGGCCGAGGCGGTGCTCCGGTTTGGGGTCGGCGCCCGGGTCTGGCTCGGCGACATCTGCGAGCGCGACGGCGTGGACGCATCCGTCGCCCTGTTCTCGGAGTCGACCGGACGCGTGATCGTGTCGGTTCCCCGCGAAGACGACGTGAAGTTCCTCGGCCTCTGCGAGGGGCGGGGCTACCCGGTGCTGCGCATCGGCGTGACGGATGCCTCGGCGCCGGTCCTGGAGGTGCAGGACTACTTCACCGTGCCGCTCGCGGAGATGCAGGCCCGCCACCGCGGCACGCTCCCGTCCCGCTTCGCTTAGGGGGCTGGCTGCTCGAACGCCCCGTTTGTGGCGGTGAGTTGCGGACAAAGTACCGTGAGTTTCACAACGAAGGTACTTTCTCCGCGACTCAGCCGGGGACTCAGTCCTTCTGGACGGGCACCCGGGTCACGACGCCGCAGACGATGAACACGATCGAGGCGATGAACTGGGCGGAGACCCAGCCCTGGCCGTGCAGTTCAATCACGACGATCGGGTTCCAGAGCACGGCGATCGGCACGAGCCCGAGCAGCCACCACCACGCCTTCGCCTGGATCACGAAGACGCAGAGGATCAGCGCGAGGATGCTGACGATGTAGCGGATGACGATGAACCCGTCGACATCGAGCAGGGCGAGCCCGCCCAGGAGCGCCATCGCGCCGAGCAGCCCGGGCGCGAGCGCGGAGCGCGTGAACGTCGGCTCGGCGGGTGTTCCCATGGGACGTTTATCGGCGGGCATCCTCTCACCCTATCGAGGCCCCGCCCGCTCGCCGAACTGTGAGTTTGGCACCTTCCCGGGCCGCGCGAAGGTGCCAAACTCACAGTTCGGCGAGATGTGGTTGGGCGAGATCGGGTTGGGCGGACGGGGTTGGGCGGACGGGGTTGGGTGGGGGCGGGGTCAGGCCGGGAAGGGGACGCCGAGGAGGGCTTCCGAGCGCGACCACAGCCGGGCCGCGATCGCGGCGTCGCGGGAGGTGCGAGTGGGTGCCTGCCGGGCCGGGCGGCCGCGGGTCAACCAGCGCGGGCCGTAGTACTGGCCGCCGACGGCATCCGGGTCGACCGCGGAGCGCACGATCGGCCACGCGCCCTGGTGCTTGCCCTGGGCGCCGATCGCGAGCGGCAGGCCGCCGATGACGCGCTTCCGGCGAGTCGGTTCGTTCACGCCCGGGATGCCGGAGGTCAGGCCCGAGATCGAGTAGCCGGGGTGCGCGACCATGGACTGCACCCCGGCCGGGCCGCCGACGCCGGACTCGCGCAGCCGCCGGTCGAGTTCGAAGCCGAACACCTGCATGGCAATTTTGGACTGCGCATAGGCCTTCCAGAGGTCGTAGCCGGTCTCGAGCTGCAGGTCGTCCAGCGCCGAATCCATCAGGCGGGAGATCATCGACCCCAGGGAGACGACCCGGCTGCCGGGCGTGCGCAGCAACGCCGGAAGCACCTGCGCGGTGAGCGCGAAGTGGCCGAGATAGTTGGTGGCGAAGACGAGCTCGTTGCCGTCAGGGCTGACCTGCCGGTCGCGCGGCGGATGCACGATCCCGGCGTTGAGGATGAGGCCGTCGATGCGCGGGAACTGGAGCAGCGATTCCGACGCCGAGCGCACCGATTCGAGGTCGGCAACGTCGAGGGTGATGGTCGACACGGATGCCCCCTGCACCCGGCCGCGCAGGGCCGCGAGGGCGGCATCCGCCCGGTCGGGATTGCGGCAGGCGAGCACGACGTGCGCGCCGGCGGCGGCGAGCTGCTCGCTCGTGAAATAGCCGAGGCCCGCGTTGGCGCCGGTGACGACGAACGTCTTCCCGGCCAGCGGGGGGAGCGTCCGGGGGTTCCAGCTCACGGAGCGGGGGTCGAGGCTGCCGAACCGCCGGCGGAGGAGTCGGTCCCGGCGATCTGCTCGTGGTGGTGAATGACCTCAGCGATGATGAAATTGAGGAACTTCTCGGCGAAGGCCGGGTCGAGCCTGGCGTCTTCGGCGAGGCCGCGCAGGCGCTGGATCTGCAGCAGTTCGCGGGCCGGGTCGGCCGGTGGCAACCCGTGCGCGGCCTTCAGCCGCCCCACCTGCTGCGTGAACTTGAACCGCTCGGCCAGCAGGTGGATCAGCGCGGCGTCAATGTTGTCGATGCTCTGGCGGATGCCCTGCAGCTCGTCGTTGCCGTTCTCCCCGGCGGGTTCGGGCAGATCTTCGTGTGCGGCCATACTTCGACGATAATGCACTCGGCCCGTCCCCCGGCCCACCCGTTACCCTCGGGCGGCGGGCGGGAACTCGGCCGGCTCCAGGTGCGGCGCGGACGGACCGTGGACCCGGCTGTCCCGCAGCCGCAGCCGGATCCGTTTCTGGGCCAGCAGGATGCCGACCAGCACCAGCAGCGCGCCGACCGGTTCGTGCCAGGAAAAGGTTTCGGCCAGCACGAGGACGCCGAGGACCACGCCGACGACCGGGGTCACATAGGTGACCGTCGACGCGTTCGTGGGCCCCCAGGCCCGCAGGACGTTGATGTTCCAGATGTAGGCCAGGCCGGTGCCGAGGGCACCGAGGGTCAGCAGGCTGAGCACGATCGGCCAGTTCAACGACACGGGAGTCCATGCGAGCACGGGCGTGAGCAGGAGCATGATCGCGCCGCCGATGCCGATGTTCAGGAACGCGAAGGTCGCTCCCGCGATCGGCCGGCCGCTGAGGTGTTTGCGTGTGTAGCTGAAGGTGAAGCCGTAGCAGACGGCCGCGCCGAGGCAGGCCAGCTGGCCCCAGAGATCGCCGGTGAGGGCCGCGTACTGCCACGGGCCGATGATCACGATCACGCCGAGGATACCGACGAGAATGCCGACCGCCTGGCTGCGGCCGAGCTTCTCCACCCGGAAGGCGAGGGTGGCCATCAGCGCCGTCATGATCGGCGTCACCGCGTTGTAGATGCTCGCGAGGCTGGACGAGACGTACTGCTCGGCCCAGGCGAAGAGGAGGTGCGGGACGACGCATCCGGTGATCGCGATGACCGTGAAGTGCAGCCATACGATGCGCTCGCGCGGCAGCACGGGCCCGCCCGCGACGCGGGGCCGGCTGATCATCACGATCAGGCCCAGCGTGAGCCCACCGAGCACGAGCCGCGACCAGGCGACCTGGCCGAAGCTCACCCCGTCGAGGGCGATCTTCATGAACAGGAAGCTGGCACCCCAGACCACGCCCATCCCGAGGAATTGGAGGGTGACGAGGGTCTTGCCTGCTGCCGGGGAGTCGCTCACCAACCGACCCTATCGCGCCGCGCCGACGCCCGAATCGGCTGTCGCCCGTGATGTCCGTAATCCGCCGACACTGCCCCCCGCGAAACTGCAATCGTGCGCGTCATGGGGCGTCCATAACGCGCACGATTGCGGTTTCGCGGGGAGGGAGGGAGGCGTCAGCCGAGCAGGTCGTGGCGAACGACGATGGCCTCGCGGTCGGGGCCGACGCCGATCGCCGAGATGCGCGAGCCGCTCATCGCCTCGAGCGCGAGCACGTAGTCCCGGGCGTTCTTCGGCAGGTCGTCGAACGAGCGCACGCCCGTGATGTCCTCGGTCCAGCCGGGGAACTCCTCGTAGACGGGCTTCGCGTGGTGGAAGTCGGACTGCGACACCGGCACCTCGTCGAAGCGCACGCCGTCGACCTCGTAGGCGACGCAGACCGGGATGGTCGCGAGGCCGGTGAGCACGTCGAGCTTGGTGAGCACGAAGTCGGTGACGCCGTTGATGCGCGCCGTGTAGCGGGCGATCGGGGCGTCGTACCAGCCGCAGCGCCGCGGGCGTCCGGTGGTCGTGCCGAACTCGAAGCCCTGGGCGCGCAGGAACTCGCCCGAGTCGTCGAAGAGCTCGGTCGGGAACGGGCCCGCGCCCACGCGGGTCGTGTACGCCTTCACCACGGCGATGATCCGGTCGATCCGGTTGGGGGCGACGCCCGAACCGGTCACGGCGCCGCCGGACGTGGCGTTCGAGGAGGTGACGAACGGATACGTGCCGTGGTCGACATCCAGCATCGTGGCCTGGCCGCCCTCGAAGAGCACCGTCTTTCCGGCGTCGAGGGCCTGGTGCAGCAGCAGCGCGGTGTCTTCGACCATGGGGCGCAGGCGCTCCGCGTAGCTGAGCAGGTCGTCGACGACCTCGTCGACCGTGATCGCCCGGCGGTTGTAGACCTTGACGAGCATGTGGTTCTTCTGGGCGAGGGCGCCCTCGACCTTCTGCCGCAGGATGTTCTCGTCGAACAGGTCCTGCACGCGGATGCCGACCCGGTTGATCTTGTCGGCGTAGGTCGGCCCGATTCCGCGGCCGGTCGTGCCGATCTGGCGCTTGCCGAGGAAGCGCTCCGTCACCTTGTCGAGGGTGCGGTGGTACTGGGTGATGACGTGGGCGTTGGCGCTCACCTTGAGCTTGGAGACGTCCACTCCGCGGGAGCTGAGCGCGTCGAGCTCCTCGAAGAGCACCTCGATGTCGACGACCACGCCGTTGGCGATGACCGGCGTGACACCCGGGGAGAGAATGCCGGACGGCAGCAGGTGCAGGGCGTACTTCTCGTCGCCGACGACGACGGTGTGCCCTGCGTTGTTGCCGCCGTTGAACTTGACGACGTAGTCGACTCGGCTGCCGAGCAGGTCGGTGGCCTTGCCCTTACCTTCGTCGCCCCACTGGGCTCCGATCAGAACGATGGCTGGCATTAGTTGTCTCCTCGGATGACGAAGGCTTCGGTGGGCGGGGCCGGGTCGGTTCCGGGCGGGGAGGCGGGCGACGAGTGTCTCCCCCCGCCGGGCGTGACCACCCGGATGACCTGGGTCTCGGTGTGCTCGTGCTCGAACCGGTTGATGACGCTCGGGTCCGCGCCGTTCAGGAATGCGGTGAGGCGCTCCACCTCGTCGGTCTCGCCGATCTCGGCAGCGGCCCGGCGCAGCGCGTAGAGCGCGCGCAGCACGCCGCGGTTGGGTTCGTGCGACCACGGGATCGGGCCCTGGCCGCGCCATCCGGCCTTGCGCAGCGAGTCGAGCCCGCGGTGATAGCCGACCCTGGCGTAGGCGTAGGACTCGAGCGTGCGGCCCTCCGCATGGGCGGCGTCGGCCAGTGTGGCCCAGGCCAGGGGTGAGGTCGGATGCGCCGCGACGACCTCGGGGATTCCGCGGCTGCCGGTTCGACTGAGCGCCGCGATCACCTCGGGTTCCGGGGGAAGGAGGGTCTCGGGCTGGTCAAGCAGATTGGCGCCGGTCACACCCCATGCTACCAAGACCCCCTCCGTCCCCTCCGCGAAACTGCAGTCGTGCTCGTTATCGGGGGATTTTAACCCGCCCGTGAGGGGTCGCATATCGACCTTCCCGGGGCCAGCGAAGGTCGATTTGCGACCCCTCACGCGGGGTCAGCCGGCGTCAGGACGCGGGCAGGGTGGGCCAGCGCAGGATGGCGCAGGCGCTCGCACCCGCCGGAAGCTCGCTCGGCGACGCCACGACCACCCGCGCATCCGTCAGGATCGCGGCACGCACGAGGGCGTCCGCTGCCGGAACGGCGCCCAGCTCGCCCGCACCGAGCGCGTCCTCGGACGAGGCGGCCACCCAGGGCCCGCGGTCCAGGGCGATCAGCGTGGAGTCGCCCATGGTGCCCGGCGCGATGATGAGCACGTCCACCTGGCTCTGCTGGAGTCCGCGGGTCACGGCAGCCTGGTCGATTTCGGACAGACCGTCGTTGCGTCCCGTCTCGAGCCGCGTGAGCGCGTCGTACTCGTCGGCGGCAAGGATCGAGGCGATGTGGCGGTGCAGGTCGGCGTCGAGTTCGTCGGTCGTGGCCCCGCCCGGGCGCGTGTTCGTGGGAACCACGGTGAGGATCTTCAGGCTGGCCGGGGAGAGCGCGTCGATCAGGAGTTGCCGGGCCCGCACGTCTCCGGTCACCACGAGCAACTCGGCCCCGCTGTCACGCACGACCTCGTCGATGGCCTCCGCGACGAGCCCCTCATTGCGCTTCCAGACCTCCTCGGTGTGGTGCTGGTAGCGCCCGTTGGCCAGGAAGTCGTCTTCGGACTGCGTCTTGGTCAGGAACTCGGTGTCCCCCTGCACGGCGCGGTGAGCGACGGGCTGGCTGCGGCTGAGCCGGAACTGACGGATCTCGCCGCCGTCCCTGCCCACCTCGGCCACGACGTAGCAGAGGTCCCTCGGCCGCTGGATGAGCAACGGAATCAGCGCCGGCACCGGTCCGTAGTTCACGATGAGTTCGCCCAGCGGCTCCCCCGGCAGCAGTTCGTTGACCTCGACGGCGCCGCCCCGCACGACGAGGAGGCGACTGACCGAACCGCCGACGCCCGGCGGTTCTTCGAGCAGGTCGACGATGACCGCCGCATCGGCTTCGGGGGCGCCGGCATCGATCAGCGCCTCGCGCACCGTGCGCTGCCGGATGGTCCCGGTGCGGCGCGGATCGCTCGTGTCCTGCGTCACATCTGCGTAAACCGTCGACGTGTTCCCCGCGCGACGGTAGAGCTCCGAGAGGCCCTCGTTCCCGAAATCAGCCATGGTCATCGATCCTTTCCGTGGTGCCTAGTAGTGGGACCACGGTAGACCTCGGCTCCGGCTCTGACAACCCTTCGGAATCCGCCCCGGGGCGACCCGTGCGCCGCTTAGACCGGGGTCTGCTGGTGGGCGGCCACGCACCATCCGCCGTTGGCATCGTCGAAGACGTAGGTGGTCGACATGATCGACTCCGTGACCTCGTCGCCGCTCCGGACAACGGCACGGTAGACGACGATTCCGGCGTGCTCGCCGAGGCGGATGACGGCCGGGTCGTGGATCTCGTAGCTGTCCGGGGCCGACGCGCCGGTGAAGGATGCGGCCGCCTGGTCGCGGCTCAGGACCTCGCCCGGCCTGATCATCAGCGCATCCCGGGTCATCGTGCGCCGGTAGTAGCCGGCACCCTGGCCGGCAGCCCTGGCTTGCCACGCCTCGTGTTCCTCGTGCAGCAGTCGGGCGGGCAGATCGTCGGTGATCGCAGTCATGACCCCACGCTAGCGCGTGCGCGTCCGAAGCGGTGCTGCAATATCCAGTCGTGCATGGTGACCGCCGCTGCGGCCGAGGCGTTGATCGACCGGGTGGAGCCGTACTGGCTGATTTCGACGACGGCGTCGGCGGCGGCGATGGCCTCCTCGGAGAGGCCAGGACCCTCCTGGCCGAAGAGCAGCACGCAGCGTTCGGGGAAGCTGAAGGTCTCGATGATGACGCTCCCGGGCACGTTGTCGATGGCGATGATCGGCAGGGTCTCGCCGGCAGCCCAGTCGACGAAGGCCGCGACATCCGGGTGGTGCAGCACGTGCTGGTAGCGGTCGGTGACCATCGCGCCGCGCTTGTTCCAGCGCTTGCGCCCGATGATGTGCACGGTGTCGGCGGCGAAGGCGTTGGCGCTGCGCACGATCGAGCCGATGTTCATGTCGTGCTGCCAGTTCTCGATGGCCACGTGGAACGGATGCCGGTGCTCGTCGAGGTCCGCCACGATCGCGTCCATCCGCCAGTAGCGGTACCGGTCGATCACATTGCGGGTGTCGCCTCCCTCGAGCAGCGCCGCGTCGTACTGGGGCTCGTCCGGCCACTCCCCCTGCCACGGGCCGACGCCGTGGGTGGAGAGTTCGGGCGTCGGATTCTGATGCTCGGTCACCGCTCCACCGTATCCCGCGAACACACATCTCCCGGCGGTTAGTCTGGACGGCCGCAACCGGAAGGACTATTCGCATGCTGCCCACTCTCTTCGGGATCGACTTTCTGGACTCCGAATGGCTGATCGGCTGGTTCGGATCCTTCGTGCTGCTGGGTGTCGCCGCGGTCGTGTTCATCGAAACCGGCTTCATCGTGTTGGCGTTCCTGCCCGGCGACTCGCTGCTGTTCACCGTCGGCCTGCTCACCGCGACCGGCGACGTCCCGTTCCCGATCTGGGTGACCTGCGCGGTCATCTTCGTCGCCGCGTTCGCCGGCGACCAGCTCGCTTACTACCTCGGCCGCAAGGCCGGCCCGGCCGTTTTCGCGCGCGAGGGCAGCCGGTTTTTCAACCCGAAGAACGTGGAACGCACCAATGCCTTCTTCGCGAAGCACGGCGGCAAGGCCGTCATCATCGCCCGCTTCCTGCCCGTGTTTCGCGCCTTCGTGCCGGTGGCCGCCGGGGTCGGCCGCATGCGCTACCGCACCTTCGTCACCTACAACCTGATCGGGGCCTTCGCCTGGGGCGTCGGCCTCACCCTCGTCGGCTACCTGCTGGGGCAGATTGCCTTCGTCGAGAAGTACTCCGAGTACTTCATCATCGGGATCGTGCTGCTGTCCGGGGTTCCGATCCTCTCCGAGTTGTACAAGGGCGGGCGAGAAGCGATGCGCGCCCGCGGCGGGCGCCCGGCGCCCGTGCCCCGCGCATCCATACCTGACGACCTGCGCGAGTAGCAGCGCCCTCGCCCGGGGTGCCTTTCGGGTACCCTAAACCTGCCCTATGATTTCGGTATGCCTAAAGATGACGCCGGGACTCAGGACGACGTGCGACCGGATTCCCCGCGAGCCGCCTCGTCGCCCGAGATCACGACCGTCGCATCCTCGCGCCTGCTCTGGCTGCTCGGCCCGGCCCTCGTCGCCGGCGTCGCCTACCTCGATCCCGGCAACGTCGCCAGCAACATGACCGCCGGCGCCCGCTACGGCTACCTGCTCGTCTGGGTGGTCGTGGCCGGCAACGTGATGGCGTGGCTGATCCAGTACCTCTCGGCCAAGCTCGGCATCGTCACGGGCACGAGCCTGCCGGAGATCCTGGGCGTGCGGATGCGGCGCCCACTCGCACGGCGTCTCTACTGGGTGCAGGCCGAGCTCGTGGCCATGGCCACCGACCTGGCCGAAATCATCGGTGGCGCGGTCGCGCTCCACCTCCTGTTCGGCCTCCCGCTGCTCGCCGGCGGCGTGATCACCGGCGTCATCTCGATGATCGTGCTCACCGTGCAGACCCGCCGCGGGCCGCGCACCTTCGAGCGTGTGATCGTCGCGCTGCTGCTGATCATCGCCGTCGGCTTCACGGCCGGCGTCTTCATCTCCCCGCCGGATGCCGGCGGGGTCGTCTCCGGGCTCGTGCCGCGCTTCGAGGGCACGAACTCGGTCCTCCTCGCCGCGTCCATCCTCGGTGCGACGATCATGCCGCACGCCATCTACGCCCACTCCGCCCTCGCCCGCGACCGGTTCCCCGCGTGGCAGGGCGAGAAGGCGACCAGGCGGCTGCTCTGGGCGACGAAATGGGACGTTTCGATCGCCATGGCCATCGCCGGCACCGTGAACCTCTCGATCCTGCTGCTCGCGGCATCCGCCCTGCAGGGGGTCGCGGGAACCGACACCCTCGAGGGCGCCTACGCCGCCCTGGCGACGACGCTCGGACCGGCGGTCGCCACGATCTTCGCCGTCGGGCTGCTCGCCTCGGGCCTCGCCTCCACCTCGGTGGGCGCCTACGCCGGCGCGGAGATCATGCACGGCCTGCTGCACGTGCGGGTGCCGCTGCTCGCCCGTCGGGTGGTCACACTCATTCCGGCGCTGCTCATCCTCGGCGCCGGCTTCGACCCGACCCAGGCGCTCGTGCTCAGCCAGGTCGTGCTGTCGTTCGGCATTCCGTTCGCGCTCATCCCGCTGGTCTGGCTCACCGCGCAGCGCGGCATCCTGGGCACGTATACCAACCGCTGGTTCACGACCGTCGCCGGGGCCGTCTGCGCCCTGCTGCTCGTGGCGCTGAACGTGGTGCTGCTCGTGCTGCTCTTCACCGGCGCGTGAGCCCGCCCATGTCCCCCTTCATGATCCCGACCCCGTCCCCCATCCCCGCGAAACCGCAGTTGTGCTCGTTATTCGGCGCCCCTAACGAGCACAAGTGCGTTTTCGCGGTGGCGATCGGTAGCCTGAGGGCGTCATGACACACACCACCCCGGCCTCCGAGGACTACCTCAAGACCATCTACGCGCACACCGAATGGCAGCCCGACCCGATCACGCCGTCGGGGCTGGCGATGCGGCTGGGAGTCGCTCCGTCCTCCGTCACCGAAATGGTGAAGAAGCTTGCGGCGATCGGCCTGCTCACGCATGTTCCGTACGGCCCGCTGTCGCTGACGGATGCCGGCCGGTTGCGCGCGACGGCGGTGGTGCGGCGGCATCGACTGATCGAGACCTGGCTCGTGCGCGAGATGGGCTATGACTGGGACGAGGTGCACGACGAGGCGGAGATCCTGGAGCATTCGATCTCCGACCGTCTCCTCGAGGCGATCAACGCCCGGCTCGGCTTCCCGTCCAGCGACCCGCACGGCGACCCGATCCCCGCCGCCGACGGCGCCGTCGACCGGGCGCCCGCCATTCTGCTGGCGGCGGCGCGACCCGGCCACGCCGGAACCGTGCTGCGGATCAGCGATCGCGACCCCGGCATCCTGCGCGATCTCGCGACCGACGGAATCGGTCCGGGCACGCGGCTGGTGGTCGTCGACGCCCTCACCGTGCGTCTGCCGTCGGGTCGCACCCGGCCGCTGACGCTCGAGGCGGCCGGCTCGATCTGGGTCAGCGATTAACCTCCGCGTAACGCGCCCCGGCTAGGCTGGGGGCCCCAGGGAGAGGACCGCTAGATGGCACGTCGTGACGAGATCGAATGCTGGCTCACCGACATGGACGGCGTCCTCGTCCACGAGAGCGCCGCGCTTCCCGGGGCGGCCGCGCTGCTCCAGCAGTGGACCGACGCCGGCACCCCGTTCCTGGTGCTCACCAATAACTCGATCTTCACCCCGCGTGACCTGAGCGCCCGGTTGCGTGCCTCCGGCCTGAACGTGCCGGAAGACCGGATCTGGACTTCGGCGCTGGCCACGGCCGACTTCCTCAAGTCGCAGATCCCCGGCGGCACCGCGTTCGTGATCGGCGAGGTCGGAATCACGACGGCCCTGCACGAGGCCGGCTTCATCATGACCGAGACCAACCCGGACTACGTCGTCGTCGGCGAGACCCGCAACTACTCGTTCGAGGCGATCACCAAGGCGATCCGTCTGCTGCTGGGCGGCGCCCGCTTCATCGTGACCAACCCGGATGCGACCGGGCCGAGCGCGGACGGACCGCTGCCGGCGACCGGAGCGATCGCCGCGCTCATCACCAAGGCCACGGGCATGGAGCCCTACGTCGTGGGCAAGCCCAACCCGATGATGTTCCGCTCGGCGATGAACAAGATCGGCGCGCACTCCGAGAACACGGCCATGATCGGGGACCGGATGGACACCGACATCATCGCCGGCATCGAGGCCGGCCTGCACACGATCCTCGTGATGACCGGCATCAGCGACAAGGCCGAGGTCGGCCGCTACCCGTTCCGCCCCGACGAGATCCTCGCCGGCGTACACGAACTAGTCGCCGCAGAGCCGGCAGAGTCCGACGAAATCTAGCCCGCTCACTCCCCGCGAAACCGCAGTTGTGCGCGCTAAAATGCCCGAATGGCGCGCACAACTGCGGTTTCGCGGAGGTCAGCCGAGCGGCTCGGCCGACGCCCGGCTGAGGAAGCAGTAGTAGTCCCGCTGGCCGCTCGTCCACTGCTCGTCCGTCACCGGGTAGCTGCCCTGCACCTGCAGGTCGGGGATGGCACCGACAGCGGCGAGGTCGATCACACCGGGGGCGCTGCAGAGCGCGTTGATCTGCTCCGCAAGCGCGGCCTCGCCGGGGAACGCGGCATCCGGCTCGCCGGCGAACACGCCGCGGTAGACGAGCTGGGCGGCGTGAGGGGTCGCGCAATCCACGACCGTGAACTCCTCCTCCCACGGGGAGGTGTACGGCTGCAGGCATTCGCCGCCGCGCAGGGCGTCCCAGTCATGCACGCCGACCGGCTGCGGGCCGGTGGCCGGCGCGGTCGGAGTGGGAGTCGGAGTGGCCGTCGGCGTGGTGTCGGCGGATGCCGCGCTGCTCTCGGTCGGCGCGGCGATCGGGGCTGGACCGCCAACCAGCCGTTGCCCGAAGTAGAACAGGGCGACGAGCACGCCGGCCGCGAGCAGGCCGCCGGCCACCCAGGCCAGGACCGTGACAACCCGCCGGCGGTCGGCGGGCTTGCGGGCGGGCTTGCGCGGCACGCCGGCGGACGCGGCAACGG
>NZ_SOHC01000032.1:0-45563 GCF_004403955.1 Cryobacterium sp. TMT1-2-1 | reverse complement strand
GGCCGCAGACCAACGGGAAGATCGAGCGCTTCCACCGCACTCTCGCAGCCGAGTGGGCTTACGCCCGGCACTACAGCTCAGACCACGCCCGAGCCGACATCTACCAGGGCTGGATCCATAGCTACAATCACCACAGACCCCATACCGGCATCGGCGGCAAATCACCCATCGACCGCGTTCACAACGTCAGTGGGAACAACAGCTAGTGCAGTTGGATCGCCAGCGCCCCGTCGGGCCTGATCGTCACGCTCAGGGCCACCGTGAACGGCACGTCCTCATCCCGGGTGGTGAGTTCCCCATCGAAGAGGGATCGGACGTCGACGACGATGTGCGCCTGGCCGACGGTCGGCGGCATCTCGAACGTGTTCTGGCCGGCCGTCAGCGTGACCACCGGGAAGCTCGCGATCGACCACGCCGGCAGCCCCTGCACCTGGTCGTTGATTTCGATGCCGAACGGGCAGTTCGACGGCTGCAGCACCGTCTGCGTCGCGCACGCCTCGAGGAAATCGTTGAGTTCGGTCTGCACCTGTTTGATGAACCGCTTATTGGGCATCGCGTCGATCGTGACATCGGTTGCGCCGCCCGACGTGACGGGCAGCGCCTGCTTCGGGGCGGTGAGCAGGGTGGAATCGTGGGTGAAGCCGTACAGCGCCGGTGCGAACGCGAGGTAGGCGGCCTGGTTCGAGAACGTGACCGGCGCTTCCGGTGCCGCGTGGGCCCGCGTATCGAGGGTGAGCCCATTGACGGTGAACGTCGCCTCGTGGAGCACCGTCACCTGGAGTACGGCCAGTGGGCTGGTCGTGAAGCGCCAGCTGTCGAAGACCCCGGCGAAGGTGCCGGTGCGGGCCACCGCGAACTTCATCGTCGACTCGTTGCCGTCCAGCAGGAAGTCGTAGACCACGGTGTGGCGGCCGTTGGCGCCGCCGGTGTCGCTTCGCAGCTGGATGTCGCTGAGTTCACCCAGGACGGATCCGCGCAGCAGCGTCGAGGGGAGGTTCTGCGGCAGCCCGTCCTCTGTGAGCCTGGCGTTCGTGAGCTCCACGCCGGGCATGGCCAGCGCACCGGCCTGGTCGTGCCGGGCCAGGGCGTCGAGGTATTGGCGAACGAAGCCGCCGGCGCTGTAGACCTCCCGGTTCAGGGAACCGATGGCGGCAAACAGGGCACCGAGCAGCAGCGCTGCGATCACGCTCACGGCAATGATGGCGCGCCGTAGGCTTCGCCGGCTCTCGCCGTCCCCGATGGTCACGTCAACATCCTACGGGCGCAGGCTCGCCGCCCCCGAAACGGCCGGTGCCGCCACTGCCACGTGTCCTTGCCCCCAACCGCGTGAAGTCCCGGCGTTTGCCGGGTCGGGACGGTTACAGTGGAATGTTCCCCCCGCCCCCGCGCCCACCGAAAGTGCCCCCGTGTCCGAGATCCCGCTGTCCCGCGAGCAGGCCGAAGTCTTCGCCGCGATCGAAAGCACGCGCCAGAACGTTTTTGTCACCGGTCGCGCCGGCACGGGTAAGTCGACACTGCTGAACCACCTCTCCTGGCACACCAGCAAACAGATCGTCATTGCCGCGCCGACCGGAGTGGCCGCGCTGAACGTGGGCGGGCAGACCATCCACTCCCTGTTCCGGCTGCCGATCGGGGTGATCGCCGACCACGTGATCGACCAGTCCGACCAGGTGCGCAAGCTGCTCAACACCATCGACACGCTCGTCATCGACGAGGTCTCCATGGTCAACGCCGACCTGATGGATGCCATCGACCGCAGTCTGCGACAGGCGCGCCAGCGCCCACACGACACGTTCGGCGGCGTGCAGATCGTGCTCTTCGGCGACCCGTACCAGCTCGCACCGGTCCCGGGTGATTCCGACGAGCGCGCCTACTTCGCCGACACGTACCGGTCGATGTGGTTCTTCGACGCCAGGGTCTGGCAGCAAGCCGAACTGCGCATCTTCGAACTCACCGAGATCCACCGCCAGCACGACGCGGACTTCAAGCACATGCTCAACGCGGTGCGCCACGGCCAGGTCACCGCGGAGATCGGCGGCGCGCTGAACGCCGCCGGAGCCCGTCCGGCGCCCAGCGAAGGCGTCATCACGCTGGCAACCCGCAACGACGCGGTCAACCGCATCAACGCGGCCGCCCTGCAGCGACTCTCCGGCCGGCCGCTCACGGCCAAGGCCGAGATCACCGGCGACTTCGGCGGACGCACGTTCCCGGCCGACGAGGTGCTCGAGCTCAAGGTGGGCGCTCAGGTGATGTTCCTGCGCAACGACTCGAACCACCAGGACGGCGGGCAGCGCTGGGTGAACGGCAGCATCGGCACCGTCACGAAGGTCGACTCGACGGTGTACGTCGACATCGACGGCGACACCCACGAGGTCGAACCCACCGTGTGGGAGAAGTTCAAGTACAGCTACAACCCGCTCACGAAGAAGCTGAAGAAGGATGTCGTGGCCGAGTTCACGCAGTTCCCGCTGCGGCTGGCGTGGGCGGTCACGATCCACAAGTCGCAGGGGGCAACCTACGAGCGGGCCATCGTCGACCTCGGCTCGCGGGTCTTCAGCCCCGGCCAGACCTACGTGGCCCTCAGCCGGCTGACCAGTCTCGAGGGTCTCTACCTGGCCCGCCCGCTGCGTCCGAGCGACATCATCGTGGATGAGAACGTGCAGCGTTTCATGCAGGGCGAGCGGGCTGCCCTGGCCACCGAGGAGATCCCCCGGACTTAGTGGCCGGTGTCGTGGCCGGTGTGGCTTCCGCTGGGATTGTCGGTCCCCGGCGTCGAGTGCGAGCCATGCGGAACGGCGTACTCGCCGGCCCTCGTGGCGGCCAGGGCGCTCGTGGTCAGGCCCGAGAACAGCATGCCGCCAATCATCAGTGCGGCCAGGAAACTCCAGGCGGCCTGTGGCCGGGGTGGGGCGGCCGGGACGTCGGCCCGGGGCGAGGGGGCGGCATCCGTTGTCGCCCGCCGCGCGTTGCTGCGTCTGGACAGGGCGAGGGAGCAGGCGAGCGTGATGTCGAAGAGCGAGGCGACGGCCATCGGGTAGAAGGGTAGTCCCGTCGCGTCGGCCGTGACGCCCAGCCCGCTGCCGAGGATCGCCGTGGCGCCCCAGAGGAACACCGGGACGAGTGCGAGGGCGACGGTGGCATCCGGGGCCGTGACGCGGCCTCGGATGAGTGTCACGACACCCCAGCCGAGCTCGGCGAGGCCGAGCCCGACCAGGATGATTGCGAGCGGGAGAGGAGCGCCGGCTCCGACGGCGAGGTGTACCAGCGCTGCGCCGATGGCGGCGAAGGCAAGCCAGGTGCGGACGACGGGGTTCATGTTGTGCTCTTCTCCTGGGCGACGCTGTTCGGACGCGGTTACGCGGTGGCGGAGACGCGGGCGGACCGTTCGGCTCCGAGTCCGGCGCCGAGCAGCACGATGGCGCTGGCCAGGTGCAGGAAGTGGTCGGCCGTGTTCAGGGCCAGGATGTTCAGCGCCGAGCCGACGATGAAGAAGCCGACGATACCGAGGAGCAGGTAGACGGCTCCGACGGCCCCGTTCACGGCCTTGGCTGCGGACACGCTGGAGAGCGCGGCGATCAGCAGGGCGGCGCCGATCAGCAGGTGGGCCACGTTGTGCAGCGGGTTGACCGCGAAGATCCCGAGGAGCAGGCCGCCCTCGGTCGCGAGGAAGCCGATGCCGCCGGTGACGGCGAAGCCAAGCAAGCCGACGAGAATGTAGACCGCTCCGAAGACGGTGCCGAGCAGTCGGTTGGGGGATGTACGCATGTTGGTGCCTCTCTTAGGTGCCACGGTTATCCGGGCTCATCTGGTATTCGGAGATAGCCGTGAATCGGATTGGTGTTTGCTGCGAATGTGATCCGAGAACCCCTCGCCGCGGCGGCTTGGAATGGTGGAACGCCCGGGAACGACTCGGCCGACACCGGCGCGCGACCGAAGCGATCTGGGTACACTCCCCGGTACAAGGGCCATCAGTCAGCCTGGGGATGCCAATGGACAGTAGACCCGTTCCGAAACGCCGCTGGGCTGCGCTCGCGCTCGTTCTCGGAGCCGCCTTCGCCTTCTCCGGTTGCCTCAGCGAGGCTGGTCCGGCCCCCGACCTCACGGTTCCGGTGGGCTCTCGGTTGCCGGCCGGTGTGGCCGAGCGACTCGATGCCGCACTCGCAGACGGGCTCGCCCTGTCCGGAGCGTCCGGGGCGCTCGCCGGGGTCTGGGCGCCGTGGGCGGGAGACTGGGTGGCGACGCCCGGAACCACCACGATGGCCGGCGACAACCCGATGACCACCGACATGAAGTTCCGGATCGGAACCACCACCACCTCGATGACCTGCACGGTGCTCCTCCGGCTCGTGGAGGAAGGCCGGGTGAAGCTTGACGACCCCGTTTCACGCTACCTGAGCCGGAGCGCGGAGGTCGAGGGCATCACGCTCGGACAGCTCTGCCGAAACACCTCCGGCCTGGCGGACTATTACCCGGGGCTCGCGCCCCAGTTCGTGGACAACCCCACGCGGCAGTGGCCGCCCATGGAAATCCTCGCGAGCGGCCTGGCCGGCAAGCGCCTTGCGGCGCCGGGTGGCGCCTGGTCGTATTCCAGCACCGGCATCATCCTGCTCGGCATGGCGCTGCAGTCGGCGACCCACCAGGATTGGGGATCGCTCTACCGGCACTACATCTTCGACCCGCTGGGCCTCACCCAGACAACCTTTCCCGCCGGCGACGCCGTGCGGCTCCCCGACCCGCACCCGCACGGCTATGCGGCTGCGGTCGACGCAGCAGGGGTGCCGGCGTGCGACAAGGTGCGCGATGAAACCGAGCTGTCCAATTCCATGGGCTGGGTCGCCGCCGGGGTCGTGTCGACGCTCGCCGACCTGAGGACGTGGGCACGGGCCTTCGCCGAGGGCAGCGTGCTGTCCGAGGAATCGACGGAGGCGCTGTGGGCGACCGTGCCCCAGGGCGAAACGTCCCCGCAGTGGCAGCGTTACGGACTGGGAGGCCGCCAACTCGGCCCTCTGCGGGGGCAGGCCGGTGCGATCCCGGGTTTCCTCTCAGCGACCCTGGTCGACCCGGAGAGCGGCCTGACGATCGTCGTCATGCTGAACAACTCGACCGCGGGCCCCGGGTTCGTGCAGTCCCTCGCGCAACGCCTCGCCTCGATCGCGGCGAAGGCACCGCCGACGGATTCCGCCGAGGCTCCCGTGCTCAGGCTGCCGTGGTCCGAGGAACAGACGGCCGAGGCGATGCGCTCCGGCGCGGCCTGCCAGGCGGCGGACACAGCCGCTGGCTAGAATTCGGTCATGGCGATCACACCCGACACAAAAGACTGGACCTGGGTCCTCGAGCAGCCGTGCCCCGAGTGCGGCTTCGACGCCGCCGAGGTCGCCCTCGACGACATCCCGCGCCTGATTCGCGAGAACGCGGCCGGCTGGGGCCCCGTCCTCGCGCGCACCGACGCGGCCGTGCGCCCGAACGACCACACCTGGTCCCCCCTCGAATACGCCGCCCACGTGCGCGACGTTTTCCGCATCTTCTCGGTGCGGCTGGGGCTCATGCTCAGCGAAGACGACCCGCTGTTCGCGAATTGGGACCAGGATGCCACGGCGGTCGCCGAGCGGTACCACGAACAGGACCCGGCCGTGGTCGGCCGGGAGCTCGCCCTCGCCGCGGCATCCCTGGCCGATGCCTTCGCCGCCGTCCCGGTAACGGAGAGCACCCGCACCGGCCGCCGCAGCGACGGAGCCCGCTTCACCGTGACCACGCTCGCTCAATACGTGCTCCACGACCCCGTCCACCACCTGCACGACGTCCACCGCCCCCTCGCCGAACTGTGAGTTTGGCACCTTCCCGACCCCGGTGAAGGTGCCAAACTCACAGTTCGGCGAAGAGAGAGGGCGCGGTTAGCGCGGTCAGCGGGGGTGGGCGGGGTCGATGGACTCGAGGTGCTCCGGCACCCTCGCGTTCCAGTCGAGTTCGCGCTTGATTCGCACCCGCAGGGTGTCGGCGGAGGCCGGCTCCCCGTGCGTGAGGTAGGTCATCGCGGGCGGTCGCGGGGCGGCGCGCATCCACTCGATGACCCCGTCGGAGTCGGCGTGGGCCGACATGCTCCCCAGGGCGACGACCTCGGCCTTGATCGGCACGTCCCGGCCGTAGATCCGCAGGTGGTCCTCGCCGCGCAGGAGCGCGGCGCCGCGCGTTCCGCCGGCCTGGTAGCCGGTGAGGATGATGGCGTTGCGCCGGTCGGATCCATAGGCGATGACGTGGTGGAGGATGCGGCCGCCGGTGAGCATCCCGCTGGCGGAGATGATGATCATCGGCCCGCCGCGCAGGTTGAGCAGTTTCGATTCGTCGACGCTGTGCACGAGGGTGGCCAACCGGTACATGTCCCTGAATTCGTCCGGCGTCAGGCGGTGCTCTTCGGCGTGGCGCCGGTAGATCTCCGAGGCGTCGATGGCCATCGGGCTGTTGAGGTAGATCGGGATATCAGGGATCGAGCCTGCCGCACGCAGCCGAGAGAGGTGGAGGAGCACGGACTCCGAGCGCCCGACGGCGAACGCCGGGATCATCACGACTCCGCCGCGTTGGGCGACCCGCCGGATCACCGCGCCGAGCTCCTCCTCAGGGTCGGCCCCCGCGTGCTTCCGGTCCCCGTAGGTCGACTCGGCCACGAGCACGTCGACCGCCCCAAGTGCCCGTGGGGGCTTCATCAGAGGGTCGTCCGCCCGGCCGAGGTCGCCGGTGAAGTGCACCGCGCTCCCGGCCACGTCGAGCCGGACCTGGGCGGCGCCCAGGATGTGGCCCGCCGGGATGAAGGTTGCCCGGAGCGAGGGTCCGAGGTCCAGCTCCTGGTCGAAATCCCGCACCCGGAACGACTCGAGGGAGCGAACCGCATCCGCCGCCGTGTACAACGCCCGGGGATTCGCGTGCCGGGATGACCCGCGCTTCTTCGAGTAGGACGCTTCCTCCTCGAGCAGGTGACCGCTGTCGGGCAGGACCAGGCTGCACAATTCGGCGGTTCCGACCGTCGAGTAGATGGGGCCGGCGAAGCCGTCCCGCACGAGGGCTGGGAGGTATCCGCTGTGGTCGAGGTGCGCGTGGGTGAGGACGACGGCGTCGATGGATTCGGGCGGCACCGTAAAGGGGAGGCGGTTCCGGTCGCGCAGGAGCTTGTACCCCTGGAAGAGCCCGCATTCGATGAGCACCCGGCGGTCACCGGACTCGACGAGGTACCGCGACCCGGTGACGGTGTCGGCGGCTCCCAGGAAGCGAAGAGTCGAATCTGAGCCGTGCGCCACGGTGGCCTCCCCACGAAGTCGATGGAGTACCGGATGACCTGCACCGCGTCGCCGGTTCAGGCCCCAAGCTATTTTCGACTGACGGCTCCTGTCAAGGGCCTGCGCAAGCCGCCTTCTGGCTGAGATGCGGAGAAAGGACCTTCGATCTGAACGTGAAGGTTCCTTGTCCGCAACTCAACTGGAATGGGCGGCGGGGAGCGGCAGTATGGTCGGCGCATTCGGCCTGGGCACCCCTGTCCGTGACGGATGCGGGCCTCCGGGCTACCCTTGAAGCATGTGCCGGAACATCCACACGCTCCACAATTTTGAGCCCGCCGCCACTGACGACGAGGTACACGCAGCCGCGCTGCAGTACGTGCGCAAGATCAGCGGCGCGACCAGGCCGTCGAAGGCCAATGCCGAGGCGTTCGACCGGGCAGTCGCGGAAATCGCCCACATCTCGAGGCACTTGCTCGAGGACCTGGTCAGCGCCGCCCCGCCGAAGAACCGCGACATCGAGGCCGAAAAAGCGAAGGCGCGCTCGGCGAAGCGGTTCGCCGCGGCGTAGCCGCTACGCCCGGGCTTCGGCGCGGTAGCGGAGGTACACCATGCCGTTACCGAACCGGCGTTCATCGAGCAGGTCGAGCTTCAGGCGCACCCCGTCGGGGAGGAAGCGCGTGCCCCCCGCCCACCACGACGGGCGCCAGGAACATCCGGATCTCGTCGACCAGCCCGGCCGCGATCGCCTTGCCGGCCAGGTTGGCGCCGCCCACACCGATCTCACGCGCCGCCGTCGCCTTGAGACGGCGGACCGCTTCGGGGTCGAAGGACCGCTCGATTCGCGTGCGTGCAGTGGACGTCGTCTCCAGTGATGTCGAGAAGACGACCTTGTCGGCCGCCCGCCAGATCCCGGTGAAGTCCCGGATGACCGGCGGCGGGTCGGCGAGGGTGTGTGCGGTTTCCCAGAAGGTCATCACCTCGTACATCCGGCGCCCAAAGAGGTAAGTGCCGACCGGCCGCTCGAGGTCGTTGATGAACGCGTGCACCTCGTCATCCGGCACGGCCCAGTCGAAGTTGCCGTCGGCGTCGGCCAGGTAGCCGTCGAGGGACGTGATCCCGGTGTAGCTCAGTGTGGCCATGACGCGAACGGTACTACCACCGGCGTCCGGGGTGCGCTCAGCCCGCATGGCCCCACGCTTCGACGAGCCAGGCGAGGACTTGCTCGTCGATGTCCGCCACCGAGCGAAGTTCGAAATGATGGGTGAATCGCCCCGGTCTCGGTTCGACGACCTCTTTCCAACGCGGCGATTCGTCGCGGCGGTGCAGGTCGATCGTGAGGACGAGCGGGGCCACGTCGCCTCGCAGGTACTGGCCGGGCAGCCAGGTCCACGCGAACGCGACCCGACGCCGGAAGGCGACCTGGCTCCTCCTGACGCGCATCGTGGCCGGGCCGATCGACTCGATCGCCGAGCGAACACGGTCGAAGAGCTCGCGCGAGCGCAGGTCTCGGCCTGAAAAGTACTGTTCAAGCAGGATCCGTTCACCGCGGGCGCTCGTCATCCGTGCGCCGGGTCGGCGATCCTTTCCAGCGGAGCGCATTCCGTGGAGCGCAGTTCGAGTGTGACCAGGAGGGCCTGCACGAGGTGGATCCCGGCGGCGGCGGCCTCCCAGAGCTCCGGGGACAGGTGCACCGGCACACGGGCGTGTGCTCCCGGCTGCAGCGTCTCGGCCGGCTCGCTGCCCAGGTAGTGGAAGAACGTGCCGCGCGCGGCCGTGCCCGGCGGGTCTTCGGGCGACAAGAGGAACCCGGCGACGAAGAAGTCATCGGCCCCGGAAGGCGACCAGGGGGAATCCGACTCGTTCACAATGTCTATCCGCAGCGCGGAGGGCGACAGCGACGGGGTGTGACTGTCCGGCCAGCGCAAGGCGAGGCCCTTGCGACGCTGTGCCTTGACTGGCTGCGCCTCAAGGGCACGCGGCCGGTGGCGGTATGCCCAGTCGCCGTCCTGCACCCAGAGGTCGCTCGTCACCCACCGGCCGGTCAGGTCCGGGTGTGGTGCGGCGATCGTCAGCCGGGTCACTCCCTCGCTCTGAACGACCCGCCACCCTGTCTGCGGCCTCGTTTGAGACGGATCTGACTCGTCCCACTGCCCGGCACGAACGAGTCTCGTGAAGTCGGACAGCGGGCGGCCTTCGCCCGACAGGGATGATCGAGCCACCTCCATCGATCCCAGTTGGACGAGTGTCTCATCGTCATCCGCGCTTCTCATGCCGCGAGCATGGCACACGGCCGGGCCTGCCGCCCGTGCCCGATGCCGCACAATTGGGAGGTGGATGAGATCGGGCTGGACGGAGATGGTCCGAGGTGTCCGGCGTGCCGTGTCGAGATGACTGCCGATGGCGTGGACACCGCCGAGGGGCTCGAGTCCTGCCATCGGTGCCCGAGGTGCCGGTTGGTGCTCGTCGTTCCCGGCCTGTGGCCCGAGTGACCCTCGCCGCCTCCTGGCCTGGGGGCCGGTATGGCGGCGTCTTCCTGGCCGCTTCGTCGAGATCCTCTGCGGTCAGGAGCGGTTTCAGCTGCACGCTCACGGAGGCCCGTCGAAACGAAGAAGCCCCAGTCAGGCGGCTGGGGCTTCCTCGTTGCTACTTCGACGGAGTGTCCGTCAGCGACTTGTCAGAACCGGTTCCTCGAACTGGTTCATCGTGTTGTTCGTGCCACCGGCCTTCAGCGCGGCCTCGCCGGCGAAGTACTCCTTGTGGTTGTCACCGATGTCGGAGCCGGACATGTTCTGGTGCTTGACCGTGGCGATTCCCTCGCGGATCTCGCGCCGCTGCACGCCCTTCACGTAGGCGAGCATGCCCTGGTCGGCGAAGTAACCCTTGGCCAGATCGTCGGTGGACAGCGCGGCCGTGTGATAGGTCGGCAGGGTGATGAGGTGGTGGAAGATGCCGGCCTCGGCCGAGCCGTCGCGCTGGAAGGTGCGGATGCTCTCGTCGGCAATCCGGCCGAGCTCGGTCTCGTCATACGCGACGCTCATGAGCTTGGCACGGTCGTAGGCCGACACGTCCTTGCCCTCTGCGAGCAGGTTGTCGTACGCCTGCTGACGGAAGTTGAGCGTCCAGTTGAACGACGGGCTGTTGTTGTAGACCAGCTTGGCGTTCGGGATGACCTTGCGCACCTCGTTCATCATTCCGGCGATCTGGGCGACGTGCGGCTTCTCGGTCTCGATCCAGAGCAGGTCCGCGCCGTTCCGCAACGAGGTGATGCTGTCGAGCACGCAGCGGGCCTCGCCGGTTCCCGGACGGAACTGGAACAGGTTGCTGGCCAGGCGCTTCGGGCGCAGCAGCTTGCCATCGCGCTTGATCACGACATCCCCGTTGCCCAGCTCTGCCTCGGTGATCTCGTCGACGTCGAGGAAGGAGTTGTACTGGTCGCCCAGGTCTCCGGGCTGGTAGGTTACGGCGAGCTTCTGAGTCAGGCCGGCGCCGAGCGAGTCGGTGCGGGAGACGATGATGCCGTTGTCGATGCCGAGCTCGAGGAACGCGTAACGCACGGCGTTGATCTTCGCGATGAAGTCCTCGTGGGGCACGGTGACCTTGCCGTCCTGGTGGCCGCACTGCTTCTCGTCCGAGACCTGGTTCTCGATCTGGATGGCGCAGGCGCCGGCCTCGATCATCTTCTTGGCGAGGAGGTACGTCGCCTCGGGGTTGCCGAAACCGGCGTCGATGTCCGCGATGATCGGCACGACGTGGGTCTCGTAGTTGTCGATCTGGTCCTGGATCGCTGCGGCCTTGTCGTCGTTGCCGGCCGCGCGGGCCCCGTCCAGGGCGGTGAAGAGCAGGTCCAGCTCGCGGGCGTCGGCCTGGCGGAGGAAGGTGTAGAGCTCCTCGACCAGCGCGGGAACGGCCGTCTTCTCGTGCATGGACTGGTCAGGGAGCGGACCGAACTCGCTCCTGAGCGCGGCGACCATCCAGCCGGACAGGTACAGGTAGCGCTTGTTCGTCGTCTTCAGGTGCTTCTTGATTGAGATCATCTTCTGCTGGCCGATGAAGCCGTGCCAGACGCCCAGCGACTGGGTGTAGACGGAGGAGTCGGCGTCGTACTCCGCCATGTCCTTGCGCATGATGTCGGCGGTGTACTGGGCTATCTCCAGGCCGGTCTTGAAGCGGTTCTGGGCGCGCATACGGGCGACCGACTCCGGGTCGATCGCGTCCCAGCTGCTTCCGAACGCATGCTTCAGAGCTTCGATGGCCTCGGTATCGTCCTGATAGATGGTCATTTGCTTTCCTTCGACGTGGGAGTTGTGCTGTGCACTGGACGGCTGTTTCGGCGGCCCGGTATCGGCCGCTAAATGAAGACTGCGGCAAGAACAGCGGGTCTTCTTCAGGATTCCGGGCAGAACTTTTGCGATTCTTCTCCGGTTCAGAAGAAAGTCAGGGGCGCTGCGGGCTGGTTCCACGGGGTTGCCCTGGAACGTTGACCGAGTGAGGAGCGCCTGACACACTGACGCCATGCCGACGTCAGCGCCCTGGATCCCGTCCCGAGGGTGTCGTCGCGCTCGGGGCACTGCGGCCCTTCTGGTCATTGGCGCGATGTCGGCCCTGGTCGCCGGATGCGCGTCGGGCGGCGGCCCGGACGTAGTGCACGCGAAAGGACTCACTGCCGCGGTTTACGAGCCGGATGGATCCTCCTTCGACATTCTCGCCGAAGGTGTCATCGTCGATCTGGGAAGCGGATGCCTGGGCCTCGACAGGACCAGTGACCATCAGAAGCTCATCGTCGCTTTCCCTGTCGGGACCACCCTGTCCGGCCACGGAACGATTTCCGTCGAAGGTGGCGGCACTTTTGCGGTCGGCGACACGGTTCGGTAAACGGGCAGCGACGACAAACGCGACGCGCCGCCTCGTGTGCCTGTAGCGATTCCTGAGGGTTGCCCGAGCGACCTCGACATCTGGTACTTCCTGCCCCTCACGGAAAAGTAGGCCGGGAGACGGCTACGTCCGCCTCGGGGCTCGGCGCTTTCAGCGGATCCGGTTGAGGACTTTTTCCGGGCCATCAAAGACGCGCGCGCGGGCGACTTGCTCGGAGAGAACGGGGTCGCGCGCCAGTAGGGCCCGGACGAGTTCCTCATGACCCTCTATGGATACGCGCACCTCCTCGGACAGGAACCCTGCAATGCCTTCTAGGACTCCCTGGAGAGCTCTTCCAGCCGATGCATCAGGTCTGCGGTCGACGTGTACAGGTCGCGGTAGATGGCGTAGAGATCGTCGTAGTGGCCCGCATGCTCCGCCCTCGGCTCGACTACGTGCGAAATCGGATTCCACCCTTCGATCATGACCGACGTCGACGCGGAAGCCGCAAGGAACGCGGCGCCGAAGCTCGCGCCAATCGTCACGGAAGGAATTTCCTGGGCAATCCCGGTGATGTCACTCACGATTTGGGTCCACAGGCCGCCCTGAGTCCCCCCGCCCACCGCCACGGCGCGATCGATGCGGCCGCCTGCCATGCGCAGCGCCTCTATGTTGTGCCGTACGCCGAAGGCGGTCGCTTCGAGGGTCGCCCGATACAGGTCTCCTCTGGTGTGCTCCAGCGTGAGTCCAGCGATGATTCCCCGGGCGCGGGGGTCGGCAATCGGGGTTCGTTCGCCGGCGAAATAGGGGAGCATGAGCAACCCGCGGGCTCCGGCTCCCGCTGCGTCGGCTTCGGCGATCAATGTGGCGTAATCCGGCGAACCGACCAGTTCGCGCAACCACTGCGTGATCGCGCCCGACGTCGCCATCCCGCCGGCGAGGTTGCGCGTGCCGGGCAGCGCGCCGACTGTGCCCCACAGGGTGGCGGAACTGATCTGTTCCTCGACCGTATTGATCAGGAACATCGTGGTGCCGTACATCACCATCAAGTCGCCTGGATTTTGGGCTCCGACGCTGATCGCCTCAGACCAGGCATCAATGGTTCCTGCAATGACCGGCACCCCCTCGGGAATCGTCGTCACGGCGGAAGCCGCCGCTGACACGCGACCGACTACCTCCCCGGGCCAGACGAGTCGAGGAAGTTCGAGCCCGGGCGCTACGAGTCCAGCCCACGGTTCATACCAATCCTGGGCGACGGTGTCATACATCGGGGTGCACTGGCTCGCGGAGTGGTGGTCCAGTGTGTACGCGCCCGTGAGATGGAAGGCCAACCAGGAACTCGGCATGAACAGCAGCCTGGCCCGGTTGGTGACCGCCGGCTCATGCTCGGCGAGCCAAGCCAGTTTCGGGCCGACGGATTGCGTCGACAAGGCTGAACCGCAGCGATCCACGATGGCTGCCTGACCGAGTTGCATGGTGAGGCGCTCTATCTGCGCGACGGCCCGGGTGTCGACGCCGTAGAGAATTGCCGGGCGCACTGCATGTCCGTCGGCGTCGGCCAATGCAACGCACGGGCCCATCCCACTGACCCCGACACCGACGAGGGTAACGGGATGCCTTGCCAGCAGTTCCCGGGACAAGTCGGCGAATTCGCGCCACCAGAGATCGGCATCCATCTCCACCCGGCCAGGTCCCGGGCGGTCGACCTCATGCCCGCGGACAGCGATGCCGATAATGCTCCCGTCAAGTGAGACCAGGATCCCCTTGCTGCTCGACGTTCCGATATCGACGCCGAGAACGGCCGGCATCATGCGGAGGCGCTGAGATCGACGTCGCCGCAGAAGTGGACCTGCACACCCAGTGCGTCGAAGACCGCTGCCTTGGCAATCAGCGCCCGGTCCGCGGTTGCGGCATCGGGCGCGTAGGCGACCTGGGCGTGGTTGGCCTTGTGGCGCGCCATGAACTGGTTGCGGGAGATGCCGTGCAGGACGACGTGCATGATGGGCCATTCGGGGTTCGTCGCCTGCCAGCGGCGTTCGGTCTCCTCCGTGGGGAGCGCGATTGCCGACGCCCGGCCCATATCGACGTGCAGCCCGTCGGGGGCGACGTAGACGCGCGACCAGACAATCTCGCCGGGCTTCGACACGCCCTTGATGGTTCCGCCGCCAGCCGGAAAATAGACCGGGGACTGGCGCCAGCTGCTGGCGCCCGCGTAGCCACCCTCGAAATGGGAGGGAGGGACAGATCCCGAGATCTCGTACACCCACACGAATTCATCGCCGTAGTCTTCGCCCCAGCGCACGTCGTGCAGGGTTGTGGCCGGGTCAAGGTCCATTGCCGTCCACACCCGGTTGGTGATGAGCGCGTCGACCGCGACGCCTTCGTCGGCCTCATTGAAATGAGGAAGGGCTTCGCCGTCCCAGAGGATCCGGGAGCCATCCCGGCTGAGCACCGGCGGGCGATCCACATTGTTGAGCAGGCCCTCGGCGAGGTCGGAGGCGGGGGTGAGGTCCTTGAGGCCCTGTTGGTACTGGATACCAACGGCATCCAGCCCGAAATCGTCGCTGATGCGCAGGGCGGCGATATACATCTTGAACTGTTCGTGCAGTTGGGCGTCGGTGAGTTCGGTGGCATCGTCAGTGCCGGTTTTGAAGGTCATGCCCTTGGCGTCAAGCCACTCCCGAACCGCCCGTGCTTCCTCATCCGGAACCGTGAGCATCTCGGCGTAGAGAGCGCTCTGGGAGAGGCGCTCCTTGTAGATTCCGAGTTTGTTGAGTAGCTCGTCATCGATGATCGCGTTGTACATTCCCATGCAGCCCTCATCGAAAACACCAATGATGGCCTTGTCAGTCAGAAGCTGGTGCGCGATCGCTCCGCCGAGATCCCTCTCGGCACCGCCGGGGAGGTCGACGAGATCCTTGACGTGCGAGGCGTCATGGTCAATGCGGCCGGTCTCAATCCAGGACTTGATGCCCTCGACAAACCAATCGTCAGTGAAGTCTTCACTCCAGATCGTCGAGTAGGGCCTCCCCATCTTGGTCAGTCCCGCATTGAGCCCGAGCAGGCCGACAAGACCTGGCCAGTCGCCGGCGAAGTTAGCCAGGGTGAGAATGTCGCCACCATGGGTCCGAAGCCCGGCGAGAATGTGGTGGCTGTATTGCCAGACCGCCTCGGCCACAATGAGCGGCGCATCAGTGGGAATGTTCTTGAAAACCTCCAGGCCCATGCGCTGGCTGGAGATGAAACCGTGTCCGGTCTTCGGATCCACCGGATTGGCGCGCACGACAGTCCAGCCGAATCCCGTGAAAACGGCCGTCACTGCCTCCTCCAGGGCCGCCTGAGTCGGCCAGCCGGCGATGTTGGCCGAGTGGCGCAGGTCCCCGCTGGAGATGAGATAAGCGGTCTTGGCCTCGACGCGTCCGCGCGTGGTCGTGGTCGGCAGATGGTACTGGGTCATGGGGGACTCCTTCGTCGTCGCTCTACAAACAATTTCAGAAATCGATTACTCGGTCAAGTCTTGGCGCAAGAACGTTCGGTAATCGTTTCCCGATAGGATGCTGGAAATGGAAATCATCCAGCAGCGGACGACCGTGCCCGCGCGGACAGGGAGGTCAAATGCTCATCGGAGTGGATCCACTTCTGCGGGGTAGCCTCCTGGCCCGATTGGACGAGATGGGCCACGGCGACATGCTCGTCATTGCGGATGCCAATTTCCCTGCTCGCCGGCTCGGCCCCCCCGTCATCGACCTGCCAGGGGCAACCGCGATCGAGGCCATCAGGGCTATCGCTACGGTATTTCCCATCGATCCCGACGAGCCGATCAGCCTGATGTCGGCCCCGGCCGGCCCCCCGGACATTCACGCCGAGCTCGTCCGGGCCACCGGAAGAACAGGTGCCGTTCGTGCAGAGGCGATCACCCGCTTCGAGTTCTACGAGCGCGCGCAGGAATCCGTTCTCATTGTCGCGACTGGCGAACTGCGGCCGTATGGCAATGTGATTCTGCGAAAGGGCGTGGTGACTGATGGCGAAAATCAGTGATGTGGCACGCGAGGCAGGCGTTTCAGTCGCTACGGTTTCCCGAGCGCTCAACGACCATCCGAATGTGAACCCGGAGTACGCGGACAGGGTCCGAGCCGCCGCCGCGAAGCTGGGTTATCGTCCGAACGGTATCGCCAGAAGCTTGCGCCGTCAGTCCAGCGACGTGATTGCGCTGATCATCAGCGACGTGAGCAACCCGTTCTTCACCGCGATCACGCGGGGCGTTGAAGACGTGGCTCAACGCTCCGGTTACTCCGTGCTTCTCTGCAACGCTGATGAGGACTCGGCCAAGGAGGCAACCTACCTGCGCGTTGCCGAGCAGGAACAGGTCGCCGGCGTCATCCTGTCCCCGCACATGGCGGGCAGTGATGTGTCGCGCCTGCGCGGCGCCAACATCCCTCTGGTTGTCATCGACCGTCCCTTGAACGAACCGGTCGACTCCGTCATGGTGCACTCCAGGGAGGGAGCTGAGTCCGCGACCAACCACCTCCTCGACGCCGGGTGGACGCGGCCGGCCTGTATTACCGGACCAGAGGAGGCTGCGACGGCGCAGGAACGGCTGCAGGGCTACCTTGAGGCGGTGCGACAGCACGGCAACCTCGATGAGCTCTTCGTGCACGCACCGTTCCGGCAGCACGGCGGGGCTCGCGCCGCCAGTGAGCTGTTGGATGCGGAGGTCGCGCCGGACGCTTTGTTTGTCGCGAACGCCCAAATGACGCTGGGCGTCCTCGATGAGCTCAAACGACGCGGACTCCGCATCGGCCGTGACATCGGCATCATCACCTTCGACGACGCGCCGTGGGCCCCGTTCATCAGTCCGCCTATGTCTGTCGTCGCGCAACCTGCCTACGACATCGGGGCTCAGGCGGCACAGCTGCTCATGGAGCGGATCCGCGGTACGGCCCCGGCCGAAAGGCGCCAACTCACCCTCTCCACGACCCTTATCGTCCGGGAGAGTTCGCAACGGTCCTGGGGGATGCGATAGGTACGTCGGGCATGTCGCTTGACACCCACCGGTCCACCTATTAGGCTCCAGAAATCGATTACTTCAGTTCGTTGGAGTTTCCCGAGTAATCGATTACCAAGACCCGTCCACGACGCCCAGCGTCCGACAACTCGATGAGGAGTGGCTAAGAGCCCATGACGTCATACTCGCTCTGGATGCTGGAATACTCTCACTGCCTGGCCCAGCCCCTCGGTTGTGTCTTCTACGGTGAGTGGAACGCGGGCACCCGGCTCTTCGCCTACAGCTATGCCTACGTCGAGGGTGGCGGGCACCGGATTCTGATCGACATCGGGCACGATAACACCTCCGGCAACAAGGAGCTGAACGACTCAAACGACATCGTCGATTACCAGACGCCTGACGCTGTGCTGGCGAAGGTCGGGGTTCGTCCGGAAGACATTGACATCGTGATTCTGACTCACGCCCACTACGACCACGCCGGCGCCACGCGATGGTTTCCCAATGCCACTTTCTATATGCAGCGGCGCGAGTTGGAGACGTCCAGGGAAGCGCTCAACGCCTCGCCTCTGTATGACTCGATCATCGGCGCCCTCGACCCCGCCGACATCGATGTTCTTGAGGAACTGGCCAGGACCGGGAGGCTGAGGCTCCTGGACGGCGCGGTCGATGACTTCTTGCCCGGCCTCTCCATTCGTGCTGCCTGGGACACACACACCCAGGGTGGTCAGTATGTCGTCGTCACCGACCATGAGGGCCGCAACTGGGTCGTCACCGGTGACGCAATGTACAGCTACGAAAATGCCGAGGGCATCAACCAGTCCGGCGAGTACGTCAACATCGGCTTCGGCGGCGGCAGCGGCTGGGCCGGTTTGCGCCTGATTGACGAGATGGTGCGGCTCGCCGGTGATACCAACCGGCTCGTCATCGTGCACGAATCGGAGACGTTCAAGCGCCATCTGTCCCGTCGGTATGACGACAACCTCTCTGTGGCCGAACTCCTCCTTGCCCCAGGCGTCGAGTCCCGTATTCTCCCCCGCTCATAAACCCACGTCTTCTCCGAACTCACCACCGCTCCCCGCACCACCAAAACAACCCGTCACAGGACCTCTAGAAGGAGATCACAATGCGTAAGAACAAAGTCGTTTTTGCCGCGGCCATCGCCGCCGCCCTCATGGTCGGCACGGCTGCCTGCAGCACGCCGGCTGACGAGGCCACCCCTGCCGCATCCGGCGGCGACGTAAACAAGCTGCTCGGCATCGTCACCATTACCGCGAGCGACGCGAACAACGCCCGGGTCATCGCCGGTGCGACGGCTGCAGCCAAGGCCGCAGGATGGAAAGTGGAAGTCGTGGACGCGGCAGGCAACGCCGACACCGCCAACTCGGCCATCACGAACTTCGTCAGCAAAAAAGCTGGAATGATCTTCGACCTCGTCTTCCCGGTCACGTCACTCGGCGCTGGCATGAACGCCGCCAGGTCTGCAGGTATTCCGGTCGCCAGCTGGGGTGGCGGCCTCACCGATGGCGTCGTCATGACCACTGGAGACGGCGCGCCGTTTGCCAAGCCGGCCACCGAGCAGTTGCTGAGCGACATTGACAACGAAGGTGCGGTCCTCGCCCTCACCTACCGCACGGGTGAGGTCTGCCGGGCTCGAGAGACACTCTTCGATGAGATCGTCAGCAAGCAGCCAAACGTGACCGTTCAGAAAGAGGAAGTGACCATTCCCGGATTCCTTCAGGATGGAGCCCGTTACGCAACCGCCTGGCTGGCCGGTCACCCTGCGGGCGAAGGCAACCTGGCAATCTGGGGATGCTGGGAAGACCCGACGCTCGGTGCAATCTCCGCATTGAAGCAGGCCGGTCGTACCGATGTGCTGACCTACGGCATCAACGGATCGAGCACGGCCATTAAAGCGGTGCAGGATGGAAGTCTGACGGCGACGGTCTATGAAGACGGGGCTGGGGAAGGCAAGGCCATGTTCGATACCACCCTTGAGGCGATCGCGGCCGGCAAAAGCTGGAAGCAGAAGACGATCAATGTTGACGGCATTCTGGTCACGGCCGACAACGTTGACGCGTTCGTGAAGGACCACCCGGAAGCACTCAAGTAGCCCGACGCCTGCTTGGTGGCGGTCGCACAAGATAGAAGGAGTGAAAAGCCGATGGTGCTTGAGGACATCAGGCCACGCGGGCCGCAGGAGCTGCGGCCCCTGGTCAGAATCACCGATGTAAGCAAGTCCTTCGGCGGCGTCGCTGCGCTCAAGGAGGTGTCGTTCGACATCCGCGCGGGAGTCGTTCACGGTCTCATTGGTGCCAACGGCGCCGGCAAGTCGACCCTCATCAGGGCGCTGGCCGGAATCGGTCGGCCCGACAGCGGAACGATCGAAGTCGATGGACAGGCGGTGACGATCGCAACCCCTGACGATGCGGCATCGCTGGGTCTGGCTTTCATCCATCAGGAAATGAGTCTGATCCCCGGGTGGGATGTCCTGCGCAATATGGCGCTCGGCATCCCCCCCGCCACGAGGCTCGGCGTGATCGACTGGCGGCCCACCCGGACTCGAGCGAAACAGGTCGCTTCTCGACTGGGCATTCGATTCTCCCTCTCCACCAACGTCGACAGCCTCAGTACCGCGGACAAATGGTTGGTGCTCATCGGCAGGGCGCTCATGCGGGACGCGCGTCTGATCGCGATGGACGAGCCAACAGCGTCCCTCTCGGTCGAGGAGACGACGAGGCTCCACCAGATTGTGCGGGAATTGGTGTCGTCCGGCACCGCCGTCGTGTTCGTTTCCCATCGCCTCGACGAGGTGTCAGATCTGTGTGACGACATCACCGTTTTCAAGGACGGCGCCGTCACCAAGCGGGTGGTCGGAGACCGCACCACCAAAGCCGAACTGATTCGAGCGATCGTCGGCCGCGATCTGGTCATTCTTGAGCGCGGCCACGAGCCGCGAGACCACGGGCGCGCAATTCTTGAAGTTCGCGGAGTCTCCGACCCTGACCTGTTGCGAGACGTTTCGCTGACCGTGCACGCCGGAGAGATTCTGGGGCTGGGAGGCCTGGTCGGGTCCGGGCGCACCGAATTGGCCAAGATGATCTATGGGGCGCTTCCCAAGAGCGCGGGAGAGGTTGTTCTCGACGGCAAGAGAACCGCGTTCCGCCAACCCGCGGACGCGGTCGCAGCGGGCATCGGCCTGGTCCCGGAGGAGAGGCGCTCCGAGGCGCTCTTCCTGGAACGATCGATCGATTTCAACATCAACATCGCCAAACTGGATTCGCTGACGCCCTCCGCTCTCTTTCCGTTCCTCAGCCTCCGGCGCGCCCGTCAGCGGGCGCAAAAGGTCGCCGATCTCGTCACGGTGAAAGCCAGCGACGTCGAAGCGCTCGTCAGCTCTCTCTCCGGCGGCAACCAGCAGAAGGTCGTCATCGCACGGTGGCTGCTCGACAAACCCAGGCTCCTCATTCTCGACGAGCCGTCGCGAGGCGTCGACGTCGGGGCTCGCGCTGAAGTTCACCGGGTCATCCGGGAACTCGCGGACAGCGGGACAGCGATCCTGGCGATATCGAGCGACAACGAAGAGCTTGTGGCGCTGTGCGATCGCGTCGTCGTGCTGGCTGAAGGCAAGATCACCGGCGAACTGACCGGAACCGCAATCACGGAAGACCAAATAATTTCCCTGAGCTTTGCCAGGGATGAAGGAAAGGACTCGGCGGCGTGAGCACCGAAACTATCGCACTGAGGCCTGGGACCGGGCTACCCCGCCAAGGTAAGCCCCACGGAGGTCGCGGACGGCGTCTGGCGCTGACCATCGTCTCCAAATATGGCACCCTCATCGCCATGGCCGTGATGATTCTCATCTTCGGCCTCGGCGTCCCGAATGGCGCCTTCCTGAGCAGCAACAATCTTCTGGCCATCGTCAATCAGTCTGCCCTCACCGCAATCATCGCCAGCGGGTTAACCCTCGTCCTCGTGGTCGGCGAGATGGATCTGAGTATCGGCTACGCGGCGAGCCTGGCCGGGATCCTGGTCACCGGGCTCATGGCCAATCAGGGGCTTCCGTTGCCGATCGCCATTCTGGCCACCCTGTTGATCGGTGCACTCATCGGAACCGTCAACGGGCTGCTCGTCACCAAGGTAGGTGTCAATGCTGTCGTTGCGACACTCGGCGTCGGGACCGTGCTCATCGGCCTTGCCTACGGCTATACCGCCGGATCGCCGATCATCTCGGTGCCGACGGCCTTCACCAACATCACACTCGGCCGTTTCCTCACAATCCAGAACCCCATTTGGATCATGATCGCCATTCTGGCCGTGCTGTGGGTCATTCTGAACCGCACGCCGCCCGGCCAGCGCATGCAAGCGGTGGGCGCGAACAAGAACGCCGCCCACCTGGCTGGCCTGCGAACCGACCGCGCCAAGATCACGGCTTTCATTATCGCCGGTGTCTGCGCCGCCACAGCGGGAATACTCCTGGCCTCATTGCTGGGGAGCGGAACGGTGAGCGCCGGGGACGGTTACCTGTTGGACTCTTTCGCCGCAGTCTTCCTGGGCGCTGCCACGCTGCGTGACGGTGACTTTCACATCATCGGCACCCTCGTCGGCGTGCTGGTCGTCAACGTCGGATTCAACGGGCTGAGCCTGATGGGCACACCAACCTTTTGGCAGTTCGTCTTCAAGGGTGGAATTCTCGTTCTCGCCGTCGCCCTGTCGACCCTCGCCCGCAGATATTCGAAGGCTTGACCGAGGAGCGCAGTGAAGGCGGTGAAGATAGAGACGTAACCCCGAGCGCGACCGGGCTGGATGTGCGACATCACCCGGGGCGCGGCCCTTTCAGCGGATCCGGTTGAGGACTTTTTCCAGGCCATCAAAGACGCGCGCGCGGGCGACCTGCTCGGAGAGAACGGGGTCGCGCGCCAGTAGGGCCTGGACGAGTTCCTCATGACCCTCTATGGATACGCGCACCTCCTCGTCGGACAGGAACCCTGCGATGCGGTGGATGAAGTAGTACTGGCTATTGCGGTGAATCTGCTCGGCAAGCAACTGGTTGCATGCAGCGGCGATGATCGCTTCGTGGAAGGCGTCGTTGTGCTCCACCAAATGCCCACGACTTGAGCTTTGAATCGAGTCGATATAGCTCTGATGGATCGCCTCGATGGCTTTGAGTTCCGCATCAGTGGCCCTGTGGGCTGCCAGACCGGCGGCGAACCCTTCGAGTGCGGCGCGGATCTCGTAGACCTCTCGGATCTCCTCGGGAGAATGTTCGCGCACAACCCAACCGCGACGCTGGCTGACTATGAGGCCGTCGCCGGCAAGTCGCAGCATGGTCTCCCGCACCGGCGTGCGGCTCACCCCAAGCCTCTCGGCGAGGTCGCTCTCAATGAGGCGTTCGTTCGGCCTGATCGATCCCTCCACGATGGCCTGGCGCAGTTGCTCGTAGACCTCCGTGGTTCGATTGATGGGAGCCGGCGCCAAACGCTGGTCCGTTCGCCCAAGTGGGGGCATCGGGTCATCTCCTTCAGTATCGTCCCTCGTGAGGGCGACTTCCGTGGCACTGACTGTTGTCGGTGGCTTGCCGTGCAATTCAGCATGCGTGCATGCATACAAGATCCTATCCGCGCGTGCCCTGATCGGGCCGTTTGGCAATGACGACATTTTT
The DNA here is from genome assembly GCF_004403955.1 of Cryobacterium sp. TMT1-2-1. Classification (NCBI taxonomy): domain Bacteria; kingdom Bacillati; phylum Actinomycetota; class Actinomycetes; order Micrococcales; family Microbacteriaceae; genus Cryobacterium; species Cryobacterium sp. TMT1-2-1. Next base: position 22,783 of record NZ_SOHC01000032.1, on the reverse strand, counting down.
GGCATCAAAAAGAGATAACAAATTGCTTGACCGGCACCACACCAGCATGCATACTTCGATGCATGCAAAGTTTCATACCGGATAATCTACCGGCCCACGGTCTCCTGATCGGTGAGCGATGGGAGGCCGGCAACGGCGAGCACATGCTGGAGGTGCGGGCTCCTTTCGGCGGCCACCTGCTGGCGACGCTCCGAGAATCCACGCCTGCCGAGGTTGATGCAGCGGTGGCGCAGGCGGCCGCGACGTTCGCCGCGCAGGAACTCAGCCCTTTCGAGCGGGCGACGATCCTTCGACGGGCCTCGGAGCTGATCGCGGAACGAGCCGAGGACTTTGCCCGGTCGATTGTCGCTGAGGCCGGGAAGTCTATTCGTGACTCCCGCGCCGAGGTTGCCCGTGCGGTACTGACCTTCGAGCTGTGCGCCCAGGAGGCTACGCGCCTCACCGGCGAGGTTGTTCCGGTCAACGCCACTCCCGGTTCGGAAAACCGCCGTGCGTTCACGATGAGTCGACCCGCCGGAGTCGTGTGTGCCATCACTCCGTTTAACGGCCCGGTGAATCAGCTGTCCCACAAGGTGCCGACCGCGATCGCGGCGGGGTGCACTGTCGTGGTCAAGCCCGCGGAGGTCACGCCCTTGTCGGCGATCATGTTGGTGCAAACGCTTCTTGACGCCGGGCTGCCGCCCGGCCACGTCACCATGGTCCAGGGCAGGGGAGAGACGGTCGGCCAGCAGCTCCTTGAGGATCCCCGGTTCGCTGTGTACACCTTCACCGGCAGCACTGCGGTGGGAACCCACATTCGGCGAACGGTCGGCCTGCGCAAGACCCTGTTGGAGCTCGGTAGCAATTCCGCCAATATCGTTCACACGGACGCAGACCTGGGCCTGGCTGCCAAGGCGCTGGCACGGTCATTGTCGATCTACGCGGGCCAGGTCTGCATCAGCGCACAGCGCATCCTTGTTCAGGAAAGCATCTTCGATCAATTCACTGCACAGCTCGCCGATCATGTCCAGGCCCTGGTCGTGGGTGACCCGTCGGAGGAATCGACCGACGTGGGTCCAATGATTTCCCTCGAGGCAGCGACGCGCGCCGAGGAGTGGATAGCGGAGGCTGTTGCCGACGGCGCCGAATTGGTGTGCGGTGGCACGCGTGACGGTCAGTTCCTGACCCCGGCCGTGCTGACGAGGCCGTCCCTGCAGTCGAGCCTGGCCTGTCGTGAAGCGTTTGCTCCCGTTGCGGTGCTGATTCCCTACGCCACCCTGGGCGAAGCGCTCCACATCGCGAACAACACCGAGTACGGCCTGCAGGCGGGCATCTTCACCGCCAGCCTGGATGTCGCGCTGGCCGCGGCCCAGAGGCTGGACGTTGGCGGGGTCATCGTCAACGACGCGTCGTCATATCGCGTGGACTCCATGCCTTATGGAGGCGTGAAGCAAAGCGGTACCGGCCGGGAGGGCGTGCGCTACGCCGTGGAGGAGATGACGGACTCCCGACTGGTCGTCCTGAATCTTCAGGAACCGCAGGGCGAAGGCCTGTAGTTCCACCCGCCTCACCCCTCCCACTTCGATTTCTCCCTGACGCACCGCAACCCTACAGAATGGAAGGCTCCACAATGATGAAATCCCCGTTCGCTCGCCCAGGGCGGCGCGCGCGCCGAGCTTTGGCACTTGCCCTGGCGGTCGCCACAGTGGCCTCCCTGGCCGCATGCGGAACCTCGAACAACTCGGCAAGTGGGGGTGAGGTTGAGTTGCGTTTCCTCTTTCCGGAGTACAGCGCGAAAACCACACCGCTGATGAAAACCATGGTTGATGACTTCAACACGGCCAACAAGGGCGAGATCAAGGTCAACCTCGAAACCGCGCCATGGGACAAGATGCACGACAAACTGGCCGTGAGCATGGGCTCTGACCAGGCGCCGGACGTCTTCGGCTACGCGACGCGATGGATCTCAGAGTTCGCAGGGCTGAAGCAGCTCGCGCCGCTGGACGATCTTCTGACGGCGGACTTCCGGGAGGGCTTCAACCAGAAAGTCCTCGACGCCGGCGTTTACGAGGACAAGACCTACGGCCTTCCGGTAGCGGTTTCGGCCCGGCTGCTCTTCTACCGCACCGACGTACTTGAGGACGCGGGCCTGTCCGCACCAGAGACGTGGGACGACCTGATGGAGGCGGCCACCAAGTCGGCCAATCCGCCGGAGCTCTACGGCCTGGGCGTGCCCGCCAGCGGGATCGAGGTGGACACCTTCTTCAACTACTTCTTGTACAACAACGGGGGCGACATCCTCGATGCAGACGGGAAGTCGATGCTGAGCGAGCCTGAGAGCGTCGAAGCGCTGGAGTTCCTGACCGATCTGGTCAAGAGCGGTGGCAGCCAGCCCGAGCCCAGCGGATTCACTCGGGAGCAGGTCATTGAGAACTTCAAGGCCGGCCAGTTGGCGATGTACCCGACCGGGCCGTGGCTGACAGCCATGATCAAGGCGGACAACCCGTCCATGAAATTTGCCGCAGTGCCGTTCCCGACGAACGATGGCAAGGAACAGCAGACGGTCTCGGTCACGGATTCCCTCGGGATGTCGGCAAATGGCGCGCATCAGGCGGAGGCCTGGAAATTCATCGAATTCATGTACCAGCCCAAGTACCGTCAGGTCTTTGACGAAACCGAAGGCATGCTGCCTGAGCTCAACGCCGTGGCGGAGTCGGCTTACTACCAGACCCCTGAGTACAAGCCTTTCATCGACGCACTGGCGACAGCCAAATTCCAGCCCCAGCACCCCAAGTTCGAGCAGATTCAGCAGATCGAAACTGTGGCCATCCAGAAGGCCTTGAGCGGGCTGGCCAGCCCGCAGGAAGCCCTGGACGAGGCAACCGCGAAGATCGACAAGCTGTGACCGTGGGCGGGTTACCGGTGATCCCCGCTGGTAACCCGCGGCACAACGAATGAGATACGCGGGTTGCCAGCGCCCGTCGCTGGTGACCCGCGTACCTCCAAATGAAGGACGGAATGGATATGGCTGTATTAGAGGCAGAAGGCGTGCGGACCGGCAGGCCAGCGCGAAGGCGGCTGCGCATGCCGCGCTCGGAGCCGCTGGTAGGGCTGCTCTTCATCCTGCCCACCGTCGTCCTCGTGGGCGTGATCGTCTTCTACCCCATTGTGGAGACGGCGCTCATGTCGTTCAGCAACGTCAACTCGCTGGCCCAGCGGGAGGGATTCGCTGGACTGGCGAATTACCAGGCGCTACTCTCCGACACGGTGTTCCTGCGCGTTCTTGCTCAGACCGTTTTTTGGACCGTAGCAGTCGTGGGAATCACGACGGTTGTGTCAATCCCGGTGGCGTTGGCCCTCAACCTCAACTTCCACGGTCGTCGATTGGCGAGGGCGTTACTGATCGTTCCCTGGGCGGCATCACTGATGATCAACGCGATCATCTGGCGCTGGATCCTGGACGGCCAGCACAGCATCATCAACGGCACGCTGATGAGGCTGCACCTCATCGACCAGCCGATCATCTGGCTGGGCTCCGAGGGAACAGCCTGGGCGGCAATCATCCTTGTCGGGATCCTGGTGTCCATCCCGTTCACCTCGTTTTCGTTGCTCGCGGGGCTGCAGTCGGTCCCGAGCGAACTCTACGAGGCGGCGATGGTCGATGGCGCGGGCTTCTGGGCCAGTTTCTGGCACATCACCCTGCCATTGATGCGGCCGGTTCTCATCGTGACCACGTTGCTCAACGTGATCTACGTTTTCAACTCCTTCCCCATTCCTTGGGTGCTTACTCAAGGTTCCCCGGCATACCGGACGGACATTCTGGTGACCTATATCTATAAGCGTGCCTTTGCTGAGGGTCAGTTCGGCCCGGCCGCAGCCATGGCGATGCTGATCTTCGTGCTGCTGCTGGCCTTCAGCCTCACTTTCTCTCACATCACGAAAGAGCGGGCCAAGGTGGGCATCAAATGAAGCGGCATGAGCGCGGGTTGTCCTGGTGGCTCCTGCTGGCTTTTCTCGCCGTGGTCGTGGCCGTATCGATCTTCCCTTTCGCATTTGCCCTGTCGACTTCGCTGCGTCCACGCGCGGAACTGTTCAGCTTCCCGCCGACCTGGTTCCCGAAGACGTGGGCTTGGGAGAACTTCGTCACTGTGTGGACGGCAGTGCCGTTATTGCGCTACGTGCTCAACAGCGTTGTCGTGTCTGTGCTGGCCACATTGCTGAACATGGCTTTCGCGATACCCGCGGGCTACGCCCTGGCGCGGCTGAACTTTCCGGGCAAGCGCCTGTTCCGCCAGGCCCTGCTGGTTACGCAGATGTTCTCGCCGGTTGTGCTCCTGATCGGCCTGTTCCGCTTCATGAACCAGGTCCACTTGCTGGACAACAACGCGTCACTGGTCATCACGTATGCCGCATTGAGCCTGGCCTTTTCGGTCTGGTTCCTCGCCGGATACTTCGAGTCGATTCCCATTGAGATCGAGGAAGCAGCCATGATGGATGGCTGCACCAGGGTGGGCGCGCTTGTCCGCGTCGTGCTGCCGATGTCCAAGCCCGCTCTTGTGGCTTCAGGGGTCTTTGCCTTCATCTGGGCGTGGAACGAGTTCATGATCGCGCTCACCTTCATCTCGACCCCCGACAACCGCACGCTTCCTCTGGGCATCTACTCCTTCCTGGGGCAGTACTCGGTCGAGTGGAACTACCTCATGGCAGCGGCACTGATCGCCATCGTGCCGGTTCTCATCCTGTTCCTGTTGATCGAGAAGAATCTGGTGAAGGGTCTGACGGCCGGTGCGGTCAAGTGAGCCGGGCAACCGACGCCATCGCTGACATCGACCTGCTCATTCGCGGCGGCCGCGTGGTGGACGGGACCGGTAACTCCTGGCGCTACGCGGATGTGCTTGTGCGGGGGGACCGCATCGTTGATGTGGTCGCGCCGGGCCAGTTCCTGGGAACGGCCGGCGAGGTCCTGGACGCTACAGGCCATGTCGTGGCGCCTGGTTTCGTCGACATGCACTCCCACTCGGATCTTGCACTGATAGCAGAGCCGGGCGCTCATCAGAAGCTGCGTCAGGGGGTTACGACCGAGATCGTGGGCAACTGCGGTATTTCCGTGGTCCCGATAACCGAACAGTTCAGAGCGGAATCCCGCCAGTACGCCACGCCAGTGCTTGGCTTCGGGGAGCTCGACTGGGACTGGTCCGATGTGGACGGCTACCTGGCCCGCGTTACTGCGGCCCGGCCGGCCGTGAACGTGGCCACTTTTGTCGGTCTCGGTTCCCTCCGCTCGGCCGTCAGCGGTTTCGACGCGGGAATCCCCTCGCCGCAACAGCGCCGCGCCATGGTGGACCTCGCCGCAGCGGCCTTGCGGCAGGGGGCTGTCGGCCTCAGCAGCGGTTTGGTTTATGCACCCGGGTCCTATTCCTCACACGAGGAGATCTGCGAGCTCGTTGGCGAGGCTGCCCGCGCCGGAGCACTGTATTCCAGCCACATGCGGGATCAGGGCGATGGTTTTCTGGACTCCGTTGCCGAGACCCTTGACGTCGGCCGACGCACCGGCGCGGCCGTGCAGATCGCCCATCACAAGGTCGTCGGCGGGCGGAACTGGGGGAAAGTCAGCCAGTCCCTGGCCATGCTTCGTCAGGCACGCGCCGAGGGGATCGACGCCGGATCGGATGTCTACCCCTATCTGGCGGGCAGCACGACGATGACCGCGCTCCTGCCGGACTGGGCCTTGGCCGGCGGGCTATCGGCGATGCTCCTGCGCCTCGCGGACCCGGCCGAGAGGGCAAGAATCAAGGCCGACTGGATCAACGGACGACCCCAATGGGACAACCGCGTTGCGAGCATCGGCTGGGAGAACATCTACATCAGCCATGTCTTGACGGTGGGCAACCAGGATCTCGTCGGTCTCAGCGTGGCTGCGGCATCCGCCTCCCGTTCCGAGTCGGCGGATCCCGGGGATTTCCTGCTGGATCTCCTGATTGCCGAGGATGGTGCCGTCAGTAACATTCAGGTGGCCTGCTCGGAAGAAGACCTGCGGCAGGTCATGCAGGAGCCAAGCACGTGCTTCGGCAGCGACGGCCTTCTTGCGGGGGGCCGACCGCATCCACGCCTGCACGGCACTTTCCCGCGGATCCTGGGTGAGTACGTCCGTGATACCGACATCCTCACCCTGGAGGACGCGGTGCGGAAGATGACTTCGCAGCCGGCCCGTCGACTCGGGTTGACCGGTATCGGTCTCGTTGAGCCCGGTTACCACGCGGACCTGGTCGTCTTCGATCCCGCAGAAGTGGCGGGCCCGGCAACCTATGACGATCCGACGCAAGACCCCGTGGGCATCCGCGACGTCCTGGTGTCCGGACGGTTCGCCGTCCGCGACGGCCAGCCCACCGGCATCCGTGCCGGCCGCACACTGCGACGACACCAGCCCAACCTCGATCAGCGCCCGACGGCGCTGGAAACCTGAACGAAGGAGCACCGTGAGCATCATTAACCCCCTGGAGCTGCGCCAACTCGGCAATACGCACATGAAGGTCACCGCAGTCAGCCTTGGCGGCGCGGGTTTGGGCGGAATTTTCGGGCCGGTCGGAGACGCGGACGGCGTCGCCGCAGTTGAAAAGGCCCTCGAACTTGGCATGAACTACCTGGACACGTCCCCCAAGTACGGCGAGGCCGAACGCCGGATGGGGCTGGCGCTTCGCGGGGTTCCCCGTGACAGCTACTACATCTCCAGCAAGGTCGGTACCCACCCGCAGAAGCCGGGTGACTACTCCGCAGAAGCGGCGCGATGGACCGTCGCCCGCAGCCTGGAGGTCCTCGGCGTGGACTATCTCGATCTTTGTCACATTCATGAGCCCGAGCCTGACCAGCTGGCTGCCGCGTTGGCGCCGGGGGGCGCGATGGAGGCGCTTGTGGCGCTCAAGGCGGAAGGCGTCATCCGCTCCATTGGCATTGGCGTGCAGGACCATGATCTGCACCGCCAGGCGGTGGACAGCGGCCATCTTGACGTCTGCATGATGGTCAATGACTACACTTTGCTGCGTCAGAATGCGGACGACATCTTCGCTCTGGCAGAGGCGCGTGGGCTGGGCCTGGTGAACGGTGCGGCCCTGGCCATGGGTCTTCTCTCCGGTCGCGACCCGGAAAGCGTCGGCACCGAGCGGTGGACCCCGCCGGCGGCGGAGGTTCAGGCGGCCAAACAGGTCCACGCGTGGTGTGACGAACGCGGCGTACCAGTCCTCGCCCTCGCCCTCCAATTCAGCCTGCAGCAGCCTCGCTTCGACTGCACGCTCGTTGGCGCGGCCACCGCATCGGAGGTCGTGGGCTGCTGGGAGGCGCTCAACTTCGAGATTCCCGACAAGGTCTGGGTGGAACTCCCTGCGCTCCTGGACGCCGTGCGCGTTCTCTAAGCAACCCGAATCCCATCCAAACCCGCACCAGCGCCGCAAACGCGGCAGCAGTGCCCCACTTAGGCAGACAACTATGACGACCACCACGCATCTCGCTCACCCAGAGGAACTGCTGGCGCTCGATCCGCAAGCGCAGCTGCCTCTCGACCTCGAGAGTGAATTGCTCGATACGCCCGCGCTCCTCGTCGACCTGCACGTGTTGGAAAGAAACATCGCGTCCATGGCTGACTTTGCGACACGTCGGGGCATGGCCTTGCGTCCCCACGCCAAAAGCCACAAGAGTACGTTCATCGCAGACCTGCAGCTGGCCGCCGGTGCGACGGGACTGTGCCTGGCGACGGTCGGCGAGGCAGAGGTCATGTGGCGGCATGGCGTCCGGGACCTGCTGCTGGCCTACCCGGTCTTCGGAGAGGCCAAGCTCCGCCGTCTCGCGCCGCTCGTGGACGCGGGGGCGCTGACGGTCGTTGCTGATTCGATCGATGTCGCGAGGGGATACAGCAGGATCGCCACTTCGGTCGGTCGTGAGCTTCCGGTGCTCATTGAAATCGACTCCGGTATGCATCGGGCCGGGGTCCTGCCCGAACTCGCTGGCGCCCTGGCCGCCGAAGTCGACAGGCTCCCGGGCCTGCGCGTGCGGGGCATCCTCACCCACGCCGGGCAAGCGCACCAGGCGGTGGACCAGCAGGGCATCGAGCAGGTGGCTCGTGATGAGGTACGTGCCATGCAGCGCGCCCGGGAAGGGCTCGAGGCCCACGGGCTCCAGGTTGATGTCGTCAGCGCGGGCTCCACCGTGACGACGCCGTATCTGTCCGCTGACGACGGAATCACCGAGGTTCGGCCCGGGACATACGTCTTCAATGACCTGCGCACGCTGGGACGGTACGCGTGCACGCCAGATCAGCTCGCACTCAGCATGCTGGCCACTGTGGTCAGCCGTGCTCCGGGGCGTGCCACCTTGAATGCCGGCAGCAAGAGCATTACGACGGCGCGCACGGACCAGCACGGACACGGGCACTTGGTGAACCGGCCGGGCAGCGGGTTTCGTCAGGTTTCAGAAGAACACGCCGTACTCGGTCTTGCCGCCGAGGATGAGGATCTGCGATTGGGGGAACGCGTCAGGATCCTGCCCATTCACAGCTGCGTGTGGATGGACCTGCAACGCGAGGTGTACGGCACCCGCAACGGCCAGATCGTGCAGCGGATCCGAGTTGATGCCATGCGGCGCAGCCTGTGATGTCCGCCGCGACCCACCCCCGCCCTGTGACACCTACCGACGCTAATTGGAGAACTATGTCCGGCACCGAACCCATCCTGATGCTTGATCGCGAGGAAGTCCGCAGCCTGCTGACCTGGCCTGAACTGATTGATGCGACGCAGCGCGCCCTGATCGATCTGGCCGAGGGCGACGTTCTCCCGAGCATCTCCAGTCAGCTGGTTGTGCCAGGGGCGTCCCTGCACCTCAAGTCCGGGGCCCTCACAGAACCGCCCATAATCTCGGTCAAAGCAAACCTTCGGCCCGAGGCTGGAAGCACCTCCGGGGCGATCCTGGTTTTCGACTACGAGAAACAGCGCCTGCAAGCCGTTATGGCCAGTGGTGACCTCACGGCTATGCGCACCGCGGCCATCGCGGCCGTCGCAGCCCGGGCCCTGGTGGGCCCGGGGCCGGTCCGAGTCGCGCTCGTTGGTGCGGGTCCCGTGGCGCAAAGAATAGACGAAGCGCTGGAGTACCTCGGCATCGCGGGTGACGTGCGCATCTGGAGCCGCACGCACGAGCATGCGATTGATCTGGCGGCCGCGTACCAGGGGCGGGTGGAGCACCGCGCCTGCCGAACCATTTCGGATACGGTGATCGGTGCTGACCTCGTCATCACGTGCACCCCCTCACAATCGCCGCTCGTCTCCGTGGAGGACCTGCTCCCGGACGCCGTGATACTGGCGATGGGAGCTGACAGCGCTGGGAAGCGCGAACTGGCACCCGGCGTCCTCGACTCCGCTGAGGTCTACGCGGACGTCCGCTCAGATGCGTTGGCGGTTGGTGAATGTGCTTACCTGGGCGAGGACTCTATGGTGCGGGTTTCAAGCATTGGGACCGTGCTCCAAGCAGGAATCGGGTCGCGGAGGAGTGGCCGCAGGATTGTCTTCGACTCCGTCGGCTCGTCTGCAGTGGACGCGGCCGTCGTCGGGCTCGTGATGCGCCAGGCGGCACAACGAAATCTCGGACGACGCTTCGACCTCGATGGCGGAGCCCCCGGCGAGCTCCTCAGATGATTTCGCCCGTCGTGCTCCAGCCTCCATCTGCCGGATGCCGGAAGCACGTCGGGAGCGATCCTGGTATTCGAAGTGAAGTGCAATAGCGACTACAACGTGGAGGCATGCGTGGACTGGACGTGGTGGGCGGGTCAGGCCCTGGGTTTCGTCGGCATCGCCGTCATCCTCTGGTCGCACTGGTCGAGGCAACGCCGCACCACCGTCGTCCGGAATGCGGTGGCCTCCGTCATCCTCACTGCCTCGTACTTGTTCCTGGGCATGCCCGGGACCGCCGCGATACCCGCGATCGCCGCTGTCCGCGGCTGGATCATTGCCCGCTCTGACGACCATGCGTGGGCGCGGAGCCTCTGGTGGACCCCGGCGTTCATCTCCGCTATCTGGATTGCCTACCTGGGGCTCAACGGAATACCGACCTGGTGGGCCGCGTGGCTACCGATTCTCGGTTCGGGGCTCGTCATCGCCGCGCTGTCGCTTCGCGACGTGCTGCACGTCAAAGCCGTGATGTTCTTCGGCGTGGCCACCTGGGTCACCTATGAGATCGCCTTCGGCCTGTGGGGCGTCCTCGGCGGAGAGGTCATCGGACTGGGCCTGATTGGAACTGCATTCGTGATGATCCTGCGACAGCGTCGAGCTTTCCCCGAAGCCGCGGGTCAATCCGGGGCCGTAGCAGTGACCTATGGATTGTCGGAAGCGAACACCCCGAGGACCTGATGACCGCCCGGACAGGCATGGGTGGAGCACTGTGGCCGGCAGACGCACCAGCCTTCGAAACCGACTAGCCGACGGATGAGATCGGCCCGGTCGGCGATCGCCTGACGCGGGTGTTCATCCCGCGTTTAGCTAGCATTTGCTGCCAGTCAGGGTGCGGACGCGAAGCTGGCGTGGGGGTGCGAAAGTCACTCAGCGCCCGCTTTGCACGTCGATGAAAGGCAGTCGCATGTCCAGCACAGGTTTTTCCCGGCGTCGGTTTCTGAGCACTGCGGCAGCCGCTGCGGCAGTCGGGACCGCGAGTTCTCTTCTCCCTCCCTCCGTGCAGGCGGCGATGGCGCAGCCGATTCGCCCCGGCGGGCTGAAGGCCATCAAGCACGTCATTGTGCTGATGCAGGAAAACAGGTCCTTCGACCACTACTTCGGGTCCCTGCGCGGAGTCCGCGGCTTCGCGGATCAGGCGGCGCTGCGCTTGCCCAGCGGCAAACCCGTTTTCGAACAAGCCTCGGCCAGCGGCGAGACCGTATTGCCGTTCTCGTTGCGGAAAGCTGCCGAACTGGCCGGTCGCCCGGCCTCTGATATCCAGTATCTGGGCGCGTTGGATCACTCCTGGGCCGGGACGACCGCGGCCTGGGGCAACGGGTGGTGCGACAAGTGGATCCCCTCCAAGAGCCCGTCGACCATGACGTACTACGAACGTGCGGACATCCCGTTGCAGTACGAGCTGGCGGATACCTTCACCATCTGCGATGCCTATCACTGCTCAATCAACGGATCCACGAACCCCAACCGCAACTATCTCTGGTCCGGAACGGTGGGTAATGAGCCGGGTTCCGCCTCCCGCGCCGTCACCAACGCCGCCTACAACTATGACCATGCCGGCTACGACTGGACCACGTACCCGGAACGGTTACAGGAGGCCGGGGTGTCCTGGCGGATTTACCAGGACTGGGACAACTTCACCGACAATGCTGTGGAGTACTTCCAGACCTTCAAGAAGATCGGCCACAAGATGCTGGCCGCCGTGGACGGTCACCTGCGCACCACAGAAGAGTTCTACGACAGCCTGGCCGCGCAGGCCCCCGCCGAGCAGCAGCGGCTGTTGGCCCAACTCAGCCAGGGCCGTGAGCTGCTCAGCGAGGCGGAGAAATCGCTCTTCGACAAGGCAATGTGGCGCGGCAATCCGGATACTCTGCTCGATCGGATGCGCACTGATATTGCCGCGAACGAGCTCCCCGAGGTCAGCTGGATCGTCCCTTCGGCCGCGGACTCGGAGCATCCCGGAGCCTCCACCCCGGTAGGCAGCGCGAACTTCGTCTACCGGCTGCTTGACACCATCGCGAGCGACCCGGAGACCTGGGCGACGACGGCCCTCTTCATGAACTTTGATGAAAACGACGGCTACTTCGACCACGTCCCCCCACCCGTTGCGCCACGACCGGAGTCTGGCAGCGGCGATGACTGGTTTGGCGGCTCGCCCATCGGCCTGGGCCCGCGGGTGCCGATGACCGTCGTCTCCCCGTGGACTATTGGCGGCTATGTCAGCTCAGAAGTCTTCGACCACACGTCCGTGATCCGCTTCCTGGAACGGTGGACGGGGGTTCGGGAACCGAATATTTCCGCGTGGCGGCGCACCGTCTGCGGCGATCTGACCAGTGTCTTTGACTTCACCAGGGCGGGCACGCAACCCGAGGTGGATCACCCCGGCCCGGTTCCCGCCGCCATCGCCCGCTGGCATCCCACCCCGCCGACGGCCCAGGCCTCACCAATCCAGGAATCCGGAACCCGTCCGGCTCGCCCGTTGCCCTACCGCCCGAAGGTTGCCGCCCAGGCGCACCCGGCCGGCAACGTGACGCTGGCGCTGATGAACACCGGTCCACGGTCCACGCACTTCGCGCTCTACGGCTATGCGGGCGAGTATGCCGTGCCGCAGCACTTCGACGTGCTGAAGAACCTCAGCGTGGACGTTCCAGTGAAGAACGGGAAGTACGACCTCGCCGTCTCGGGGCCGAACGGCTTCCAGTACGAGCTGGCGGGCACATCCGCAGGGGCCGCTGTGGGCGTGGATGCCAGCATTACGGAGAATCGGGAGGCAAGCGACGTGGAACTCGCAGTCAGCAACACCGGATCCGTTGCCGTCACGCTGACGTTCACGTCCCTGCAGTACGTCAGCCACGCCCACACGCAGGTCCTGCGGCCCGGACAGCGGAAGAAGCTCAGCTGGCCGGCACTCAACGGCTGGTACGACGTTGAAATCAGTACTACGGAGGACGCCAGCTTCCGCCGCCGCCTGACCGGTCGGGTCGAGGATGGTGGCGCCGGCATCAGGTGAGCGGATGACGGGAATCGAACCCGCGCTATCAGCTTGGGAAGCTGAAGTTCTACCATTGAACTACATCCGCGTATCGGCGTTGTCGCTGCCGGAACCGTGCCAGCTTATCAAGTACGCGCCGGTAGGCTGGCATCGTGCTTCTCTCGGACCGCGACATCAAGGCAGAACTCGGCGCTGGACGCATCCGTCTGGACCCCTACCAGCCGGAGATGATCCAGCCCTCGAGCATCGACGTGCGACTGGACCGGTACTTCCGGTTGTTCGACAACCATAAGTATCCGTACATCGACCCCGCCGAGGATCAGCCGGATCTGACCCGCCTGATCGAGACTCAGCCGGACGAACCTTTCATCCTGCACCCCGGTGAGTTCGTTCTCGGCTCCACCTACGAGCTCATCAGCCTGCCCGACGACGTGGCCGCCCGACTCGAGGGCAAGAGTTCGCTCGGCCGGCTGGGCTTGCTCACTCATTCCACGGCCGGCTTCATCGACCCCGGCTTCTCCGGCCACGTCACGCTCGAGCTGAGCAACGTCGCGACGCTCCCGATCAAGCTCTGGCCGGGAATGAAGATCGGCCAGCTGTGCTTCTTCCAGCTGAGCTCGCCCGCCGAGCGACCCTATGGATCGGGCGAGTACAGCTCCCGCTACCAGGGCCAGCGCGGGCCGACCGCCTCGCGTTCATTCCAGGGTTTCCACCGCACGGATGTGCGTGCGAGCGACGCCGGCAGCACCGGCGAGTAGCCGGCACCACAGCAAGAAACCGCAGACAAAAAACCCGCCGGCGCACCGAGAGTATCGGTGCGCCGGCGGTTTTTTGCGGGCCGTGCGGCCGGGGCGTTACGCCTTGCGGCGGTTGAAGACTGCGCTGTAGACCAGCAGCACGATGATCGAACCACCGATGGCCAGGAGCCAGGTGGAGATCGAGAAGAAGTCGTTCAGCGGCACGTTGAACAGGAGCGATCCGAGCCATCCGCCGAGGAACGCGCCGATGACGCCCAGGAGGAGCGTGATGAGCCATCCGCCGCCCTGGCGACCCGGCAGGATAGCCTTTGCGATCGCGCCGGCAATGAGTCCGAGGATGAGGAATGCGATGAAGCCCATGTGGGTGTCCTTTGTTCGATAGTGATGTGTGTTCGATAGTGATGTGATTGTGCGGGTCGCGGGGCCCGAATCCCCCAGGGAAACCCGGGCACCGCCGGAAGACGTCTACTTTTTGAAGGCGTCCTTGACGTTTTCGCCGGCCTTCTTCAGGTTGGCACCGGCCTGGTCGGCCTTGCCCTCGGCGACGGTTGCGTCGTCGTCGGTTGCCTTGCCGAAGCCCTCTTTGGCCTTGCCTTTGAGGTCATCGGCTTCGTTGTTGATCTTTTCTGATGCGCCCATGAGGGGCCTCTCTTTCTCTCGGGGTCGTGCACAGCCGACATGGCCGTGCCGTGGAAGTGGGCGGGGGCAGTTATTTGCGCGAGATGGCGCGGGCGAGAATGCCCGCGACGATGCCGACCGAGGCGAGGCCGACCGCAACGAGACCCACAAGGCGAACGGGATCCTCGCGGTAGCGCGAACGCACCCGGGTCAGGATGGTGCCGGCCAGCGCCGCCGCCTGGGGAGCGCTGCTCTGCCGCACAGTGACACGGCCGATGGTCGAACCGATGAGGTCGCCGGACTCCTGGCGGATCTGCTCCTGCACCCGATCGATCATTGTGGCGGCCGGGATGGGCGCGCTCACCGTGAGTTCGATCCGGCCGTCGGGCCGGGCGAGGGTGACACCGACCGTGTCCGGCGCCAGATTGAGATGCGAGGCGGCCACGGCGGCGGCGACGCGCGTGACTGCGCGCGCGCTGATCCGGGTGGTGCCCCGATCCGTTTCTTGCTCGATCACCTGTTTACGCTCCGACCTGTGTGTTCGCGCTGCCGGTGGTGTCGTCGTCGGAGACCAGGTGCACGTCTTTGACGGTCACGTTGACCTCGGTGACCTGCAGTTCGACGAGGGACTCGACGGCCGCGATGACCGCGGCGCGCACATCGGCGGCGACCTTGTGCAGCGGAACCGGGTACTCGGCGACCAGGGAGATGTCAACGGCGACCTGCGAGTCCGCGACAGTGATGCTCACGCCTTGGTCGAGGTCGGCGCCGCTGATGGCGTCGCGGATGGCGCCGAGGGGGCCCGCGCCGTTGGCCAGCGTGTGCACGCCGGATACCTCGCGCGCCGTGATGCCGACGATCTTGGCGATGACGCTGTCGGTGATGACCGTTGTGCCGGCAATCGCGCCGCTCGTTTCGAGTGTGGGTGCGGTGTCAACCATTGTGTTCAACTCCTTGCAAGAATAGGGACCAGTCAGTTCGGGCAACCGAATCGCATGGTCACTAGTAGGACGCAACTCGACGCGCATTCGTCACGGAAGCGCACGAAAAAGTTTGACAAGGGGGTTTCCGATGACGCAGTCACACAACAATCTGCGCCTGGTCGAGGCACCCGACGCTGTGCTCGCGGGCCGCGCCGTGGACGGGGACGTGCGCTCCTTCGAGGTGCTGGTTCGCCGCCACGGGCCGCTGATGCGGGCCTATGCGACCCGCGTGCTCGGGTCGACGAGTGAGAGCGACGACGTCGTCCAGGAGGCCTTCATCACCGCCTGGGACCAGCTGCCGACCCTGAAAGACCTGAGCGCGGTCAAGTCGTGGTTGATGCGGATCACGAGCCACAAGGCCATCGACCGGATTCGAGCGCGCCGCGATCACGCGCCGCTCGAGGATTGGGACGTGGAGGCGCCCGACTCCGACACTCCGCACCATCGCGTCGAGGCCGACTCGCAATGGGACAAGATCTCAGACGTCCTCGGTAGGCTCAGCGAGACGCAGCGTCAGTGCTGGCTGCTGCGCGAAATGGGTGGTTACAGTTACGACGACATTGCGGAAGAACTCAAGATTCCTCCCTCCACCGTGCGCGGACACCTGGCTCGGGCGCGACGGAAACTAGTGGAAGAAATGGAGGAATGGCGATGACAACACCGAACACTGAGGCGCATGACCAGTCGGAAGACATCATTGCCGACCTCAGCGAATACCTGGACCGGGGCGAAAGGCCCCCGCAGGAGCTGCTGGACCGTTCGCCCGCGCATCAGCTCGCGCTCGAATCGCTGCTCCGGTTCCGCGCCGTGGCCGGCGGCCTGCTCCAGGCCGACGCCGACGCCGAGCCGGCCAGGGACGACAGCTGGGTCTCGCGCATCCTGACCAATATCCACATCGAGGCGCGCGCCGGGAGATCCATTCCGCTCACGTCGCCGAGCCCGAACGCCGAGTTCAGCATCACGGAAGGGGCCGTGCGCGGGCTCATCCGTGCGGCCGGAGATTCCGTACCCGGCGCGCTGATCGGCCGCTGCCGGCTCGACGGCGATGTCACGGTGCCCGGCGCCCCGATCACCGTCGCGGTGGAGGCCGGCGTCTACTGGGGCGAACCCATTCCGGCGGCCGCGCAGCGCATCCGCGAGGACATCGCCGGTGCGCTCCGCCGGCACACGGAGCTGACCCTCGCCGCCATCGATGTGACCGTTACCGATGTCACCGTCGCCCGCGACGGGCAGGAGCCGGACCAATGACGACAACAGAGCTGCATGAGCAACTGACCGGACTGGTGAAGTCGATCGACGGGGTGGTGCAGGTCTACGACGCGCGCCCGACCGCCCTCGCCGCGGCCGCGGACCTCGTGGCGACGCTCATCGGGCAACCGTCCGGGGAACCGATCGCGGTCAGGAACTCCGGCGGCGGGATCAGCGTCGCGGTGAGCGTCGCAATCTCTGACGCGAGCCCGGCCGCCGAAGTGTGCGAGCGCATCCTCGAAGCCATTTCCGGTCACCTCGGCTCGGATGCCGACGGCCCGGCCGTCGACCGGGTGACGATCCAGGTCAGCCGGATCAGCTCGGGCGAGGACGGCGGCGAGCCCGGCGCGTAGCTTGTTCACACGGACGCAGCATGGGCCGGGCTAAAATCGGGGTATGACCTCCGCTTCCGTGCCCGACTTCGCCCATGCGCTCATCGCGCCGGGACCAACGCCGGAGTACCCCGGCCGGATGCGCCGGTTCGGCCAGCTCGTTGGCTCCTGGTCGACGAAGAGTTCCCGACTGGACGAGGAAAGCGGCCAGTGGAGTGAACGCGAGTTCACCTGGATTGTCCAGTTCATCCTGGACGGCCGCGCCGTGCAGGACGTCGAGGTCGTTGCCAGCGCCACGCATCCGTCCGGATTCGAAACCGTGGCCACTGCCGTCCGGGTGTACGACCCGAACGCCGGCGCGTGGAGGGTGAGCTTCTTCTCGCCGGTCCTGGGGGAGTACTGCCACCTCGTCGCTACTCCGCATCGCAACGGACTGCGCCAGGACGGCACCGGCACCGACGGGCGCCTGATCCGCTGGAACTTCACGTCGATCACGGCCGAGGCCTACACCTGGGAGGGCTGGGTCTCGAACGACGAGGGGGCCAGCTGGCTCCTGGTCGCGCGCAACCAGGCCACCCGCATCCACTGACCGTCGGGGAGCGAACCCGCGCCGCGTTCGCCCGGGAAGGGGCCTCGCGGGCTACTCGGGTCGGAGACGCAGGTTCTGCATGCCGCCGTCGACTTCGAGCGAGACGCCGGTCGTCGAGCCGGATCGCGGGCTGGCCAGGTAGGCAACCGCGTCGGCGACCTCATCCGCGGCGACCAGTC
Source organism: Cryobacterium sp. TMT1-2-1 (assembly GCF_004403955.1). NCBI lineage: Bacteria > Bacillati > Actinomycetota > Actinomycetes > Micrococcales > Microbacteriaceae > Cryobacterium > Cryobacterium sp. TMT1-2-1. The sequence goes on along the minus strand of NZ_SOHC01000032.1, from coordinate 5,401 downwards.
GCCCGTGCGGCTGGCGGGCGCTGAGTGCGGCACGTTCGGCGACGGGGTCGTCGGCCTTCTCGAGGAGACGGCCGATCCACGGAGTGTCCGCGGTGCCGGGGCTCACGCTGTTGACCCGGATGCCCTCGCCCAGGTGGTCGGCGGCCATCGCCCGGGTGAGCGCGAGCACGGCGCCCTTCGACGCGCTGTAGAGGGCGCGCGCGGGCAGGCCGGCCGTCGCCGCGATCGAGCCGGTGTTGACGATGGCGGCGGAGGGCGACTGGCGCAGCCACGGAAGCGCGGCGCGAGAGACCCGCGCGATCCCGACGACGTTGATGCTCAGAACGCGGGCCCATTCGTCGTCGTCGTTGTCGGCCACCGTGCCCTGCGCGCCGATTCCCGCGTTGTTTACCACGATGTCGATTCGCCCGAATTCGGCGGCCACGGCGGCGATGGCCGCACGCACCGACGCATCGTCGGCGACGTTGGCCCGCACGGCGAAGTGTGCGGCATCCGCGCCCTCCGGCTGGAGGTCGAGCACGGCGACGGACGCACCGCCCTCCCGCAGCCGACGGGCGATCGCGGCTCCGATGCCGGACGCACCCCCGGTGACGACGGCGACGAGGTTCTCGAACTCATTCATGGTGCTGCCTTTCGTTGGTGGCATCGATGAACTCCTGGCGCTGACGTCCGAGGCCCTCGATCTCGATCTCGCAGACGTCGCCGGCCGCGAGGTAGGGGAACCGACCGGACAGGGCAACTCCCTCCGGCGTACCGGTCAACACGAGGTCTCCGGGCTCGAGCGCCAGGTACTGGCTCAGGTGCCAGACCACGAAGTCCACCGGGAAGATCTGGTCGGCCGTGGTCGAATCCTGCCTGGCCTCGCCGTTGACCCAGCTCCGCAGAGCCAGGTTCTGATAGTCGACCTCATCGGGGGTCACGAGCCACGGTCCGGTGGGGTTGAAGCCAGGAGCGCACTTGCCCTTCGACCACTGGCCGCCGGAGACGGCCATCTGGAAGTCCCGTTCGGAGAGATCGTTTGCCGTGACGAATCCGGCGATGTGGTCGATGCTCTCCGCCGGCGACGCGAGGTAGGACGTGCGCTTGCCGATCACGATGCCCAGTTCCACCTCCCAGTCGGTCTTCGTGCTGTTCCGGGGGATCTCCACCGCGTCGTTGGGCCCGACCACGGTGTTGGGGGTCTTCAGGAAGATGATCGGCACATCGGGCGGGGTGGACCCTGACTCGGCCGCGTGCGCCGCGTAGTTCATGCCGATGCAGACGACGGCGCTCGGGCGGGCGATCGGCGCGCCGATGCGCAGCGATCCCGCTCCGGCGACCGGCGCCAGGGAGCCGGCCCGGAGCGCCTCACGCACGCGCTCCACCCCGCCGGACGAGAGGAAGTCTCCGTCGATGTCGCGCGCGATCGGCGAGAGGTCGAAGTACCGGCCGTCAACGAGCACGGCGGGCAACTCGCGGCCGATCGGGCCGAGGCGGGCGAATTTCATGAGTCAACTTTCCTTTGGCGACTGGTGTGATCGAACATCTGAACTCTCCGGCCGCGATTTCGGCAGGGACGGATGAACGTGGCCGCACATCGCCAATTGACATTCTATACATCCGATGTTTAGGCTCGGGGTGCCGATCAAGGAGAAACATCTGTGAGTACCGTTATCGCGCTGGAGACCAGCGACGTGCGCTTCCCGACCTCGACCTCGCTGGACGGGTCGGACGCCATGAATCCCGACCCCGACTACTCGGCCGCGTACCTGCGCATCGTCACCGACGCGGATGACGACCTGGAGGGCCACGGCTTCGTCTTCACGATCGGTCGCGGCAACGAGGTGCAGGTGGCCGGCATCCGTGCGCTCGCCGACCACCTCGTTGGCCGAAATGTCGAAGACCTTTTGGGCAACATGGGGGAAACCTGGCGCGGCTTCGTCTGGGATTCGCAGCTGCGTTGGCTCGGCCCGGAGAAGGGCGTCATGCACATGGCCATCGGCGCGGTCGTGAACGCGCTCTGGGACCTCAAAGCCAAACGCGCCGGCCTTCCGCTCTGGCAGCTCCTGTCCCGCATGACACCGGAGCAGCTCGTCGAGCTGATCGACTTCCGGTACCTCACCGATGCCCTCACCCCGGAGGACGCCCTCGGTATTCTCCGTGCGGCGGCGCCCGGCCGGGCGGCGCGGGAAACCGAGCTGCTGGCATCCGGTTATCCCGCATACACGACGACGCCCGGCTGGCTGGGCTACAGCGACGAGAAGCTGGCGCGGCTGGCCGGGGAAGCGGTCGCGGACGGTTTCTCGATGATCAAGCTCAAGGTGGGCGCCAACGTCGACGACGACATCCGCCGGATGCGCATCGCCCGGGAAACGGTCGGCCCGGACATCCGCATCGGCACCGACGCCAACCAGCGCTGGGGCGTCGACGAGGCGATCGAGTGGATGGCACGCCTGGCCGAATTCGACGTCGCCTGGATCGAGGAGCCCACCAGCCCCGACGACATCCTCGCCCACGCAGCGATCGCCCGCGGTGTCGCGCCCATTCCGGTCGCGACGGGGGAACACATGGCCAACCGGATCATGTTCAAACAGTTCCTTCAGGCCGACGCCCTCCAGGTGCTGCAGATCGACGCCACCCGGGTCGGCGGGGTGAACGAGAACATCGCCATCCTGCTGCTCGCGGCAAAATTCGGCGTTCCCGTCTGCCCGCACGCCGGCGGTGTCGGCCTGTGCGAGGCGGTGCAGCACCTCTCCATGTTCGATTTCGTTGCCGTCTCCGGCACGACCGAGCAACGAGTCATCGAATACGTCGACCACCTGCACGAACACTTCGTGACGCCCGCGATGGTGCGGCGGGGCGCCTACCGGGCGCCGGTGGCGCCCGGCGCCGGCACCGAGATGCACGCGTCCAGTCGCGCCGAGTACGCTTTCCCCGGACATGACTGATCTGGCACTCCCGCGCCTGGGCTACGGCGCCGCCAATGTGGGCAACCTCTACCGGGCGCTGACGGATGACGAGGCCTGGGCGGTTCTGCAGGCAGCCTGGGATGAGGGAATCCGGTATTTCGACACGGCCCCGCACTACGGGCTGGGCCTGTCGGAGCGCCGCCTCGGCGCTTTCCTGGCGAGCAAGCCGCGGGGCGAATACCTGGTGTCGACCAAGGTGGGGCGCCTGCTGCGGCCGAACCCGGAGGGGGCCGGCACGCTGGACCTGGCGCATGACTTCGCGGTGCCGGCCGACACCCGGCGGGTCTGGGACTTCTCGGCCGCCGGCATCCGGCAGAGCGTCGAGGAATCGCTGGCGCGCACGGGGCTCGACCGGTTCGATGTGCTGTTCCTGCACGACCCGGAGCGCCACAGCCTGCGGGAGGGGCTCGAGTCCGCCCTGCCGGCGCTGGCCGGGCTGCGCGAGCACGGGCTCGTCGACGCCATCGGGGTGGGGTCGATGGACACGAACGCACTACTGGCTTCGGTGGAGACCGATCTGCTCGACCTCCTCATGGTGGCCGGTCGCTTCACGCTCGCCGAACAGCCTGCGCTGGCCGAGGTGATCCCGGCCTGCCGGGCGCACGGCGTCGGCATTGTCAACGCCTCCGTTTTCAACTCCGGGATGCTCGCGACCGACAACCCCGGGGCGGGGGCGCGGTACGACTACGGGCAGGCGCCGGCCGAGGTGCTCGCCCGGGTGCAGGCGATCGCTGCCGTCTGCCGGGACTTCGGGGTCTCGCTCCCCGCTGCCGCACTGCAGTACACCCTGCGCGACGACACGGTACGCACCATCGTGGTCGGCGGGAGCCGCCCCGAGCAGCTGCATCAGAACGCCGAGCACATGCGGGTGAGTATCCCCGAGCAGCTGTGGCAGGCGCTCGCCCGGAAGAAACTCATCCCCGCATGAGCGCCGAGCCGCGCCGCATCGACGCCCACCTGCACCTCTGGGACCTGGCGGTGAGCGACTACGCCTGGCTCGGCCCGGAAATGGGCGTCCTGCACGCCAGCTGGTCGCCGGAAGAGGCGGCTGCCGAACTGGAGGCGGCCGGCATGGCGGGCGCCGTGCTCGTGCAGGCGGAAGATACCGAGGTCGACACCCAGTACCTGCTCGACGTCGCCTCCGCCCACCCGTGGGCGCTCGGCGTGGTGGGCTGGATCCGGCTCGACGATCCCCTCGCCGCCGGCCGGGACCTCGATCGGTGGCTGCAGCATCCCGCGTTCTGCGGCGTGCGTCACTTGATCAACGACGACCCGCGGGCGGATTTCCTCGACCGTTCGCGCGTGCGCTCCTCCCTCGCGGAACTGGCGCGACGCGGTCTCCCGTTCGATGTGCACGACGCCTGGCCGCGCCACCTCGGCCAGACCGAGCGGCTTGCCCGCGACCTGCCTGTCCTCACGCTGGTGATCGACCACCTGGGCAAACCGCCGCGCGGCCGGGACGGCATGGAGGCGTGGAGGACGGCCGTGGCCGGGGTGGCCGCGAACCCGAACACCGTCGCCAAACTCTCCGGGCTCCACGTCACGGATGCCCCGTTCACGGCCGATGCCCTCCGGCAGGTCTGGGACACAGCACTCGAGTTGTTCGGCCCGGGGCGCCTCATGTACGGCGGCGACTGGCCGCTGACCGTGCCCGTTGGCGGCTACCAGCCCACCTGGCAGGTCGCTTCGGAACTGATCGGAGAGCTGGCCCCGGCCGAACAGGAGAACATCCTGTCCGGCACGGCCACTCGCGTCTACGGGCTCCCCGATGCGCCGCCGCCTCGCCCCTGACCACGCCGAACGACCACACGAAAGGAAGCCGCCATGCTGCAGGGAATCAACCCGCTCCTGACCGGAGAGCTGCTCAAGCACCTCGACGAGATGGGGCACTCGGACACCGCCTTGATCGTCGACGCCCACTTCCCTGCTTCGCGCCTGGCCCGACGCCTCGTCTCCATGCCGGGCACATCATCGCCCGACGTGCTCGAGGCGGTGCGCAGCGTGCTTCCGCTCGATGACACCCCCGCCGTCGACCTAATGACTTCGGCCGATGGATCGCTGCTCGAGGTGCAAGAGCAGCTCCTGACCGCCGCCGGCGTCACTGCCCAGGGGAGCCGTTTCCTCGACCGGTATGCCTTCTACGATGCCGCCGACAGCGCCTACGTCATCATCCGCACCGGCGAAACGCGCACCTACGGCTGCGTGATCGTGCGGAAGGGACTCGTCGGGCACGCCTCCGCTGCCTAGGAGGTGCCCGTGCTAGTGCTGGGCGATGGACTCGACGCCGTGCAGCCGCCCGCGAATGAACCTGTTGGCGTGGGCGGCCAGGTCGCACAGATCACAACAGCGCGTCAAACGGACGCGCATAACACTGCAGCACAGAAGGAGCAATCATGAAGGTACTTATCACCGGAGCCCACGGTAAGGTCGGCCGTGCCGCCACCCAGGCCCTG